>NZ_NEWI01000074.1:0-15737 GCF_002135005.1 Halorubrum sp. SD612
GCCCGTTCACAGACGTGGGCCGCGTCGAGACCGTGGTGAAGGCGGTCCGCGACGAGTACCGGCTGCGCGGCTGTTCGGACCACAAGTACGAGGGGCGCGACCGCCCCTGCCTCGACTACGAGATGGGCATCTGTTCGGCGCCGTGTACCGGCGAGATATCGCCGGAGGCGTACGCCGAGGACGTGGCCGCCGCGCGGCGCTTCTTCGAGGGCGAGACGGGCGTCCTCGCCGACCCCCTCCGACGCCGCATGGAGGCCGCGGCCGAGGCGAACGAGTTCGAGCGCGCGGCGAACCTCCGCGACCGCCTCGAAGCGGTCGAGGCGTTCCACGGCGAGGGGGGCGAGGCCGTCAGCGACCGGAACGACGACCGCACCGTCGACGTGCTGGCGGCCGCGGTCGAGGGCGACACGGCTCGGGTGGCCCGGCTCCACAGCGAGCGCGGGCAACTGGTCGACCGGAGCCGCCACCAGCTGGACGCGGCGGCGGTGGCGGACGCGGCCAAATCGGGGGCCTCCGGCGGCGACGCGACCCCGGCGGACCCCGACGCCAACACCCCCGCCGCCGTACTCAGCGCGTTCCTCGCGCAGTACTACGCCGAGCGGGAGTTCCCGGACGCGGTCCTCCTCGCCGAACGACCCGCCGACCGCGACGTTGTCGACTGGCTGGAGCGCGAGGGGGTCGCGGTCCGGGTCCCGGGCGCCGGCCGCGAGGCGAAGCTCGTCGAACTCGCGCTGAAGAACGCCCGGAAGCGCGGCGGCCGCGACGACCCCGTGGGCGCGCTCGGCGACCGGCTCGGGATCGCCCGCCCCGAGCGCGTCGAGGGGTTCGACGTGAGCCACGCGCAGGGCACCGCCGTGGTCGGCTCCGACGTGTGCTTCGTCGACGGGAGCGCGGAGACGGCCGATTACCGCCGGAAGAAGCTCACCGAGCGCAACGACGACTACGCGAACATGCGCGAGCTGGTCCGGTGGCGCGCCGAGCGCGCGCTCGCCGGCGAGGACGACCGCCCGGACCCCGACCTCCTCCTCATCGACGGCGGCGAGGGGCAGCTCGGGGCCGCCCGCGACGCGCTCGCGGAGACCGGGTGGGACGTGCCCGTCGTCGCCCTCGCGAAGGCGGAGGAGCTGGTCGTCACCCCGACCGGGACCCGGCGCTGGGACGACGACGCCCCCGAGCTCCACCTGCTCCAGCGCGTGCGCGACGAGGCGCACCGGTTCGCCGTCTCCTACCACCAGACCGTCCGCGACGAGGTCAGGACGGTCCTCGACGACGTGCCGGGGGTCGGCCCCGAGACGCGCCGCCGCCTCCTCCGGCGGTTCGGCTCGGTCGAGAACGTCCGCGACGCCTCCCGCGACGACCTCACCGACGTCGACGGCGTGGGCGACGCGACCGCCGACACGCTCCGCGAGCGGCTGTGAACCGACGGCGGGTCGGCGTCCGGGACGGCGGCGGCCGTCACGCCGATTCGACGGCGCGCTCGACGACCGCCGCCTCGGCCTTCCGGAGCAGTTCGCCGGCCGTGCTCGTCGCGCAGCCGAGCGCGGCCGCCACGTCCGCGACGGTCCCCTCGCGCGGAACCTCGTAGTACCCCGTCGAGACCGCCGTCTCCAGCGCCGCGCGCTGTCGGTCGGTCAGCCGCGACGGTTCCCGTCGGCGCTCGAACTCGTGGACCCACTCGATAGTGAGGTCGGCGAGGGTCGCGAGGTCGTCGTGGAACTCGCTGAGCGCCGCCGTCGCGCCCACTGCCTCGAACCGGACGTCGCCCGACTCGCGGAAGACGACCGGCGGGAGGAAGATCACCCGCGACGCCGCGACGGTGTCGAGGAGCGCCGCCGGGAACTCGTAGGCGTCCTGCCGAAGGAACGCGTAGGTCCCGTCGGCGTCGCTCACGAGGCTGCTCGCGACCAGCGAGTCGAGCGCGTCGAGGGCAGACGCCGTCGCGTCGCGGTCGCCGTCGAACCAGAGCAGCGTCGTCGCGTCCGCCGTCGGGCTCCACATCAGCAGCTCCGCGCGACGGATCGGCGAGTCGGCGGCGATCGCCTCGTGGAGGGGGTGGCGGAGCCGCTCGGGGTAGGCGGCCGAGAACCTGATCCGTTTCATGACGCCGTCGCTCAACGTTCGAGCGTGCCGTACATCAATCCGCGTGGTTCGGGACCGCCCGCGGGAGGGGCCCGGGACGAGGTCGGAGAGGAGGGCCGAACCGGTCAGCGGGGACGCAACGGCGTCTCGGGGACGGACTCGGGCAGGGCCGGATTGATCAGCGGGGACGCAGCGGCGTTTCAGGGGCGAACTCGGGGGGAGAGCCAGCGATCAGCGGGAACGCGACAGCGCCTCGGGGGCGGCCCGGAGGAGCGTCCCGAGGTGGTCCGCGCCGTCGAGGACGCGGAGTTCGGCGGTCGGAAGCGCCTCGGCCAGTCGTTCCGCCCCGGCGACGGGGACGTTCGCGTCGTCGGTCCCGTGCGACAGGCGCACCGGGGCGTCGACCGCGTCGAGGTCGATCCCCCAGTCGCTGCCGGCGTCGCGGAACTCGGTGACCGCGCCGTTCCGGTGGCGCTCGAACGCCGCGAGGAAGTCCTCCTTCACCACGGTCGCGGCGTCCTCGGGGACGGCGTCAGCGTCCTCGGCGTACTGGGCCACCACGAACGACGGGTCCGCGCGCGACGCGACCCACGCCTGACCGCGGAGCAGTGCCCCGAGGACCGACGGCGTCGCGGCCGCGAGGCCGGACAGGAGGCGCTGGACCGCGGGCGTGTCGTCGCCGAACGACGGCGGCGTCGCGCCGGCGACGAGGTCGACGCCGGTGACCCGGTCGCCGAGCGACGCGGCCGTCCCGAGGGCGTAGGGCGCGCCGCCGGAGAACGCGACGAGGGCCGCGCGCTCGACTCCGAGGTCGTTCAGGACGGGCCGCACGGACGCGGCGGCGTCGCCGACGGTCCGACCCGACTGCGGGGGCGAGCGTCCGTAGCCGGGTCTGTCGGGCGCGATCACGCGGACGTCGTTCGCTCGCGCCGCCGGTTCGAGGAGCGCGCCCAGCCGGCGGGACCCGGGCGTCCCGTGGAAGAAGACGACCGGGTCGCCGTCGGGAGGCCCGTACGTCGCGTAGGCGATCCGGCGACCGTCCGCCGAGCGGGCGACGCTCGACATCTCGCGCGCCGGCGCCCGACGCTCCGAGGGCGGGTCCGGTCGCGCGGAGTCGGTGGTGGCCATCACATGCGAGTATGGGAGGGTCACTACTGGGAGTTGTGCCGGACTGATACGGTGGTATTTATATGGTGCGCCGGTTCGACCACCACAAGCGGTATCCGTCGCTCGGCCGATCCGGCGACCGAGATGCGAGCGTTCTTCGCCGTCGACCTCCCGGACTCGCTCGCGCCCGCCGTCGCGGAGGCACAGGCCCCATTCGCGGACGCGTCGGGCGTCAACCCGGTCGACCCCGAACAGGCGCACGTGACGCTGAAGTTCCTCGGCGACATCGGCACGGAGGACGACGAGGGCGACCCCGCCCTCGACGACGTGACCGCCGCCGGCGAGCGCGCCGTCGACCGCGCCGCAGTCTCCCCCTTCGAGGCCGAGATCCGCGGCCTCGGCGTCTTTCCGAACCGCGAGTACGTCTCGGTCGTCTGGGCGGGCGTCGGCCGCGGCGGCGACGACCTCGCCGCGCTCTACGAGGCGCTCGAAGCGGAGACGACCGCGCTCGGCGTCGACCCCAAAGACCACGCGTTCACGCCGCACGTGACGCTGGCCCCCGTGGAGAGCGCGACCGGGGCAGAGGCGGTCCGAGACGCGCTCGACGCGGGAGATCCGGAAGTCGGGACGTTCTCGGTCGACGAGATTCAGCTGGTGGAGTCGGCGCTTACCGCGTCCGGGCCAGAGTACGGTGTCGTCCGGGGGTTCGGACTCGAATAACGCGGCACTGCGCGCCGGTCGCGTCGGATTCTCATCGGTGATAGCCGCGGCCATAGGTTTAATCTACCGGATCAGTGAGGTGTTCACAGATGGACGACAGGCCGCGACCGGACGGGGCCGATGGATCGGCGGAGAGCGGCGGGACCGGGCGCGGCGGGCGGCCGACCGACGACGATCCCCCGGCGTTGGCGCGGCTCGATCGGCGGTTCGACGCGTCGACGCGACGCGAGGCGGCGGAGGCGCTCGGCAGCCCGTCCAGTTCGATGAGCGCCGCCGCGAGCCGGATCGTGGATGGGTTGTTCGAGGCGGCGCTCGACGACCCCGACGAGACCGTCCGCGCGGCGGCGATCGAGTCGCTGTACTTCCACGGCGACGACCACCTCGACCGACTGGGGCGGCGGGTCGCCGACCGGCGAGGCGGCGGCGCCGAGGACGGAAGCGGGAAGACGAGCGGGGCTGCCGAGACGTTCTCGCGGTGGCTGAGACACGACCGGGCCGCGTATCGGATGCTGGGGGCGACCGGACTGTCGACCGTCGGCGACGAGGGCGCCGCCCCCCGGCTCCGCGAGGCGTTCGATGACGGCGACGCGCGGGTCCGCGCTCGGGCCGTCAGGGGGTACGCGCGGGTGGGCGGGGAGGCGGTCGAAGCGGTTCGCCCGCTCGTGAACGCGCGGAACGACCTGGTGCGCGGGGCCGCGGTCGACGCGCTTGTCACGATAGAGAGCGACGACGCGGTCGAACTGCTCGCGCGCGCGGCACGGCGCGGCAACGAGGGACTCAGGCTCGCCGTCGTGCGTCGGCTCGGAGCGCTCGGTCGCCGGGACGCGACCGGCGTGTTGCTCGGCTCACTGCGGGACCCCTCGGCATCGGTTCGCCGGGCAGCCGCGCGGTCCGTCGCCGCGGTGATCGCCGAGGCGGACGCCGTCCCGGCGGGCGATGTCCGCGACCGGCTCCTCGCGGAGCGACCCTTCGAGGCCGACGGACTGCTCGCGGTGTTCCGGGCAGTCGCCGCGGAGCGAACCGGAGCCGACCGGAGGGCAGCGCCCGCCGACGCGACCGCGGGATCGGAGGAGCGCGTCGACACCGAGACCAAGCGGTACGCGGCGTGGCTGTACTGCGAACTCCTCGAATCCGCGGACCCGACCGCGGCGGACCGTTCGACCGCGGTCGAGTGGCTGATCGACGCGCTCGACCACCGCGACCGGCTGGTCGCCGATCTCGCCGCCGCGTACCTGCCCCGGATCGCCTCGACGAGCGGGACTGGGGACGGTCTGCCGGACGACGAGACCGACTCCGCCCTCGGGGTCGACATCAAGCGGAACCTCCGCGCGCTCGCCGGCGACGAGGCAGCCTCCGACGCCGCGCGGGAGCGCGCCAGGGCGGTGTTGCGGCGGTTCAAGCGGGCCGTCGTCGAGGCGGCCGCGGACCGCGACGTGGAGTACGTCTACGTCCGCTGGCCCGCGGACTACACGGAGAGCTACAACGAGTGAGAGCGCAGCGACGCCGAGTGACTGGACCCAGCGACGCCGAGTGAAGGGCGATTACGACGGGTGAGCGAGGACGGGGAACGGGAGACAAGTTCCCGCAGTCACGGCCGCCGAACGAACTGCCCGTCGTCGACCGCGACCGTCAGGTCGATCGTCTCGTCGAGGAGGTTCAGAACGGTGGCGACGTTACGATCCGCGTCCGCGTCGACGTACAGCTGTAAGACGCCGCCCGCGTCGGCAAGGCGCGCGGCGAGCATACGGACGAAGGCCACCGACCGTTCGACGTCGAAGGCGGCGACGATCTGGTGGAAAACGCTCACCTCCAGCGAGACGCGCTCGCCGGGTTCGTGGTTGTCGTCGAGGATCCGCGAGACCGTCTCGCCGACCTCGGCCGGGGAGAGCCGCGGGTCGAGTTCGACGATCTCGACGTTCCGGCCCTCGAAGTCCACATCGGGCGTCGCCTCGAAGTCGTACTCCCCGGTGCTGACGATCACCGCCCGCCGTGGCCACGCGTCGAGGGCCTCGTCGAGCGCGCGGACCAGCCGCTCCGGGGAGGGGGTCACGGCCACCACGAGCCCCGCGGCGGCGTGGAAGTGGGTCCGGAGCGCGTCGGCCTCGTCGCCGGCGGCCGACGCGTCGACGCGGACGACCCCGTCCCAGTTGACCCGCTCGGCCACGTGTGTTCCGTCAGCGACCCGGTCGGCGACGTGTTCGTACAGGTGCCTTTTGAACTCGGCAACGGCGCCGCCGCTGTCGTAGGTGGTCTTGGCCGTGGCGCAGTACGGGCAGTCCCAACTTACACGGAAGTCAGACGTAGAGAGCGCGTCGGAGTCGTGTGCGAGCAGGTGGGACCCGGTCACGTCGACCATCTCCGAGCGGTCCCGCGTCCACGCGACGAACCCGCACCGGCCACACGCCCAACGGCTCACCATGATCAGAGACGTGTCTCTCGGGAACCGTCGGAAGCACATGTATGTTGGGTAATGTGTGTGGAGACCGCGGCGTCGGAGGAGCGGCGGTCACTCGGGCCCGAGCGAGCCGGCGTCACCGCCGTCGGGACCGACAGACGCGTCGACCGCGAACCCGTTCTCGTCGGCGTGTTCGACCCGGACGCGCGTGACCCGGGTCGCGGTCGCGCCGGTGACGGCGAGCGTGACCTCGCCGACCGCGACGCGGTCACCTTCCTTCGGGAGCCGCCCGAGCTGACGGGTGACGAGCCCCGCGACGGTCTCGACGCCTGCGTCCGCGGGCAGCGAGAGGCCGAGCGCCTCGTTGAGGTGGCCGACCGTCGTCCAGCCGCGGACCACGGCGGCGTCGGGCGCGACCACGTCGACCGCGTCCGTCTCCCAGCGGCCGACCAGCTCGCCGACGACCTCCTCGAAGAGGTCCTCCAACGTCGCGATTCCCACGACCGCGCCGTGCTCGTCAACGACGATCACCATTCGCGTCTCGCTCGCGCGCATCTCCGTGAACAGCTCGTCGAGCGGCTTCGTCTCGGGGACGAACGCCGGCTCGCTGAGCGCGCTCGCGAGGTCGGCACCGCTCTCGTCGGCGCGGATCGCGTCGCGGACGTCGACGACCCCGACCACGTCGTCGCGGTTCTCGCCGTACACCGGCATCCGGGTGACTCCCTCGCTCGCGGCCCGCGAGAGCGCGTCCGCCGGGGTCGCCGTGTCGGGGAGCGCGACCACGTCGGTCCGGGGGACCATCACCGCGGCGACGGTGGTGGTCTCCAGATCGAGGACGCCCCGGATCATCGCGCCCTCGTCAGGGTCGAGCGCGCCCGCGACCTCGCCGGAGCGCACGAGCGTCGCGATCTCCTCCCGGGTGAGGTACGACTCGATGGCGGACTCGCCGCCGGTGAAGCGGTTGACGACGCCGGAGGCCGCCTCGAACACGTACAGGACGGGACGGAGCACGCGCTGGACCGCGACGACGATCCGGGAGACCCGGAGCGCGTGTCGCTCCGCGTTGGCGACGGCGTACGACTTCGGCGCGATCTCGCCGAAGACGATGACGAACACCGAGGTGACGAGCGTCGACCCCGTGGCCGCCTGGCCGCCGGAGAAGCCGAACCGGACGAACACCGCGGTCGCGACCGACGCGGCGGCGATGTTGGCGACGTTGTTGCTCACCAAGGCCGTGACGAGGAACCGGTGGGAGTCGTCGCGCAGCGCCGACAGCGCCCGGGCGCCGGGAGCGTCGGTCGCGACGAGCGAGTCGATCCGGTGGCCGGGGACGGAGAACACCGCGAGTTCCGAGCTGGAGAAGAAGGCGCTCACCGCGGTCAGCGCGAGGATGGCGCCGACGCCGACGAACGCGATCGTGAGGTTCATGCGCGGAACGTGCGGCCCAATATAAAAGGGAGTACCGGCGGCGAACATACCCACGAACGCGCATTCTCCAGTCGAAACAGAGGGGTCGATACCCACGAGCGCGGATCCGTTCGGGCGGCAAAACGGCGCGATGAGGAAAGCGTTAACCCCGCGCCGCGGGTGCGTTTCGACATGAAGGTACTCGTGACCGACCCCATCGCGGACGCGGGGTTGGACCGACTCCGAGACGCCGGCCACGAGGTCGTCACCGACTACGAGGCGGAGGGGGAGGCGCTGCTCGACGTCGCCGCCGACGCCAACGCGCTGATCGTGCGGTCCGGAACCGACGTGAACGAGGCGGTCTTCGAGGCCGCGAGCGAGCTCGTCATCGTCGGCCGGGCGGGCATCGGCGTCGATAACATCGACATCGAGGCCGCGACCGACCACGGGGTCATCGTCGCAAACGCCCCCGAGGGGAACGTCCGCGCCGCCGCCGAGCACACCGTCGCGATGACGTTCGCCGTCGCGCGCTCGATCCCGCAGGCGCACGGTCGCCTGATCGGCGGCGAGTGGGCGAAAGGCGAGTTCCTCGGTACCGAGGTGAACAACAAGACGCTCACCATCGTCGGCCTCGGCCGCGTCGGGCAGGAAGTCGCCAAGCGCCTCGACTCGCTCGGGATGGACCTCGTCGTCTACGACCCGTACATCTCCGAGGAGCGCGCCGACCGGATGGGGGCGGAGCTCGTCGAGGACCTCCACGACGCGCTCGCCGCGGGCGACTTCGCGACGATCCACACCCCGCTTCTCCCCGAGACCGAGGGGATGATCGGCGAGGCCGAGCTGGCCCAGCTGGAGGGCGGCTACCTCATCAACTGCGCCCGCGGCGGCATCGTCGACGAGGATGCGCTCGCTGAGGCGGTCGAGGACGGCGTCCTCGCCGGCGCCGCGCTCGACTCCTTCGCCGAGGAGCCGCTCCCCGAGGACTCGCCGCTGCTCGACGTCGAGGAGATCGTCTTGACCCCGCACCTCGGCGCGTCGACGGAGGCGGCCCAGGAGAACGTCGCGGTCGACACCGCCGAGGCCGTCCTCGCGGCGTTCGACGACGAGCCGGTCCTCACCGCGCTCAACGCGCCCTCGGTCGACGAGAGCGCGTTCCCGCGAATCGAGCCGTACATCGACGTGGCCGAGACCGCCGGGAAGGTCGCCGCCCAGCTGCTCGACGGTCGGATCACCGGGGTCGAGGCGACCTACGAGGGCGACATCGCCGCGGAGGACGTCGACCTCGTCACCGCGAGCGCCCTGAAGGGCGTCTTCGAGCCGCTGGAGTGGCAGGTGAACGCGGTGAACGCGCCGCGGCTCGCCGAGGAGCGCGGCATCGAGGTGACCGAGTCGAAGACCCGGCAGACCGACGACTTCCAGAGCCTCGTGCGCGTCACCGTCCACAACGGCGACGACGAGATCGCGGTCGAGGGAACGCTGTTCGCCGGCGAAGACGCCCGCATCGTCCGGATCGACGGGTTCCGGGTCGACGCGGTCCCGTACGGCCACATGCTCGTCGCGCGAAACACCGACGAGCCCGGCGTCATCGGGCTCATCGGGACCGTCCTCGGTGACCACGACGTCAACATCGCCGGGATGTTCAACGGCCGCGAGACGCAGGGCGGGGAGGCGCTCACCGTCTACAACCTCGACTCGGCCGTCCCCGACGCCGCGACCGAGGAGCTGCTCGCGGACGACCGCGTCGTCGAGATCACCGAGATCACCCTGGACGGCGCCGACGGGCGTGCGGACGAGTAACGCGGGACTCGCCGAGTAGACGGCGAGTACTGCGCAGCCCCGGAGAAGAGATCGGACCGTCCCCGGACGGGCTACGACTCCGCCGCGGGCGACTCCGAGACCGCGACGAGCGCGTCCGCGTCGGCGACGACGGGCGACGCGACGGCTTCGATCGGTCGATCCCCGAAGGCGACGACGAACGCCGCGCCGTCGCCGACCGTCGTGTCCGACAGGCAGGCTTCCCCTTCTGCGGCCCCGCGACCCGCACCGACGCCGACCGTCCAGCCGTGCGACTCGGCGAGCGCCGCGACCGACGCGAGGCCGATCCCGGTCCCCTCGTCCGCGGTCGTGTAGCCCCGGTCGAACACGCGGTCGCGCTCCGCCGGCGGGACGCCGGGGCCGTCGTCGATGACCGCGAACCCGCCGTCGAGCGCGACGGCGGCGACGGTCGCGTCGGACCCGGCGTGGACAGCCGCGTTCCGGAAGAGGTTCTCCAAGACGCTCCGCACCGCAGTCCTGTCCGCGGCGTACGACTCGTCGCCCGCCACCGTCAGCGTCGCTCCCGCCGTCTCGGCGGTCCGCCAGGCCGCCTCGGCCGCGGCCGCGAACGAGAACGACTCGGCACCGGCGTCTGGGTCTGGGTGGTCGACGGCCGCGAGCGTCTCGTCAACGATCTCGAAGATCCGGTCGTGAGCGCTCTCGACCCGCTCGGCCGCCGCCTCGTCGCCCGCGGTCGCGAGGTCCGTGAACCCGTCCGCGACCGTCAACGGGTTCTTGATGTCGTGCGCCAGCACGTGCGTCAGCGTCTGGAGCCGGTCGTTCGCCACTTCGAGGTCCCGCCGGTTGCGCTCCGAGTCGGTCACGTCGCGAAACAGCAACACCGTCCCCTGCGAGCGGCTGCCGAGCGTCGGAAGCGAAACGGCAGAGAGCGAGACGAACCGCGGCTCGCCGGCGACCTCGACGCGGAGCGGTTCGTCAGGGGCCTCGCCGCGGCGGTACGCGGCGCGGACCTCCGGGGCGTCGGCGAGCGCGTCCGCGATCGGGACGCCGACCGCGACGCCCTCGCCGAGCCACGCGCGGGCCGCCGGGTTCGCGTCCGCGATCCGCCCGCTTCGGTCGACGACGACGATCGGGTCGGGGACCGCCTCCAGGGTCACCTGCCGGGCGACCGGCGTCACGCCCAGCGTCCGCCCCCGCCGGACCGCGATCGTGAATGCGACGCCCGTGAGCACGAACAGGAGTTCGGGCCGGAACGCCGGGCCGCCCCCGAGCACGACGAACTGCGCGCCCCACGGCGCGGCAGAGCCGACGAGCAGCAGCCCCGCGGACGCGCGGAACGCGGGCGCCGAGTCGTACACGCCGTACGCGAGCGTCGCGAACGTCCCGACGAGCAGGACCTGCGAGTAGAGCCAGCCGACCCACCACACCGGGCCGAACTCCCGGACGAGCACCGTCCCCGAGCCGACCGCGACGAGGTCGGTCCCGGTCCGGACCAGCCCGTGGACATCGTTCGTCCAGCTCAGCAGGGTCAACGCTGCGAGCGGGGCGAGCAGCGCGAGCAGGCGGCGCCGGGAGAGCCACGCGTCGTAGCCGAGGTAGGACGCGACGAACGCGACCGCCGCGACCGGGACGACCGCGGTCGCGGGGTACTGGACGTTGAGCCAGAACAGCTTCCCGGCCTCAGTCGTCGCGACAGCCTCGCCGAACAGCCCCGCGGACCACCAGGCGATCGCGGCCATGAACGCGACCGCGGCGCGACCGCCCGACTCGTCGCGCGAGTCGAACGCGACCGCCGTCGCACAGACCGCAACGACGGCGGCGAGCGCGGCGAGCGGTGCGGTCGTCGGGGCGTCTATCAACTTGTCTGTCGTTCAAGTGTTTACTACTTAATACAAACTGTCGGGGCGACGTGTTCGGCAATCGGTGATAGCGCCAACGGCTCTGGGGTGTCGAGGGCGCGGGTCGAGAGCGGGAGGTGGGCGGCCGCACCGACCGGCCCCGTCGGGCGATCAGTCGTGGAGGTGGTCGACGACGGCGTCGGCGTCGTTCGGGACCGGCTCGGGGTCGCCGCCGGCCTCGTAGGCGGCGTCGGGGTCCTTGAGGAGGTGGCCGGTCGTCAGGCAGACCACGCGCTCGTCGTCGTCGACGGCGCCCTCGCGCCGGAGCTTCTTGAGGCCCGCGAGGCTCGCGGCGGAGGCGGGCTCGACGCCGACGCCCTCGCTGGCGAGGTGGCGCTGCGCGGCGGTGATCTCCGGGTCGCTCACGGCAACGGCGGTGCCGCCGGTGTTCCGGATGCCGGGGAGCGCCTTCGGCGCGTTGACGGGGTTGCCGATGCGGATCGCGGTCGCCCGCGTCTCGACCTCCTCCCAGCGGCGGATCTCGTCGTTCCCCTCCTCGACCGCCTCGACCATCGGCGCGGCGCCCTCCGCCTGGACGCCGGTGAGCTTGGGGACCTCGTCGGGGTCAAGCGCGCCCGACTGGACGAGCTCGCGGAACCCCTTGTACAGCGCCGAGGTGTTGCCCGCGTTGCCGACGGGCAGGACGATGCGGTCCGGGAACGTCCCGTAGTCGGCGTAGAACTCCTCTAATATCTCGAAGCCGATCGTCTTCTGCCCCTCCAGCCGAAACGGGTTCAGCGAATTGAGCAGGTACGCCTCGCCGCGGGCGGCCAGCTCCTGGACGATGTCGAGGCACGCGTCGAAGTTGCCGTCGACCTCCAGGATGCGCGCGCCGTGGAGGCTCGCCTGCGCGATCTTCCCGGCGGCGACCTTCCCCTCCGGGAGGAGGACGAGGGTCTGCATCCCGCCGCGGCCCCCGTAGGCCGCGAGCGCGGCCGAGGTGTTGCCGGTGGAGGCGCACGCGAGCGCGCCGACGCCCAGCTCCTTCGCGACGCGGACGCCGACGGTCATCCCGCGGTCCTTGAACGAGCCGGTGGGGTTCATCCCCTCGTGTTTGATCCGAAGCGCGTCGACGCCAACCGCCTCCTCGATGCGCGGGACGCGGTGGAGCGGCGTGTCGCCCTCGGGGAGGGTAACGCCGAGGTCGAACGGGAGCCCCTCGCGGTAGCGCCAGACGCCGCGGTCGGGGCCGTCGGAGGACGCGCCGGACCCGAACTCGTCGAACGTCGGGGGGTCGTCGTACCGGACTTCGAGCAGGCCGTCGCACTCGTCGCAGGTGTAGCGCACCGCCTCGAACGGGGCGAACGTCTCGTCGCACGCGATACACGCGAGCCACGTCCCGTCGTCGGCGCAGTCTGGCGCCGCCGGGGTCGGGGCGTCGATGGCGAGATCCATTACCACGGCGTCCGTCCCGCCGGGGCTTAAGACGGGCGGTCGAGACGGACGTTGCCGGCCGACGCGAACGCGTTCGGCCTCAGTCGACGATGATCTCGGAGCTCTCGTCGCCCCCGTCGTCGCCGGAGCCGAGGCGGTCCTGGTAGCGCTGGATCCAGTCGGCGAAGCAGTCGGGGCAGAGCCGCTGGGTGTCGATGTTCGCCCGGTCGACGCTCAGTCGGACGGTGCGCGCGAGCGCGTCCGTCGTCGGGTCGCCGCAGGCGTCGCAGGGCTCGGTCGTCGGCGCGTCGCTCATGTCGTACCGGTCGCGGCGCCGGCTCTTAAAAGTACGTCGGCGAGGTCCGGGGCGTCTCGGCGGCGGCGCGCTCGTCGCGGGCCTCACACCGTCCGGAACGCCCGGTCCCCGGCGTCGCCGAGGCCGGGGACGATGAAGCCGTCGTCGTCGAGGCGGTCGTCGATGGCGACCGTCAGGAGGTCCGCCTCGGGGACGGCCTCGCTCACGCGGACGAGGCCGGCGGGCGCGGAGACCGCGGAGAGCACGAACAGGTCCTCGAAGTCGTCGGCCTCGTCGAGGACGTGGTCGAGGACGGCGACCATCGTCGACCCCGTCGCGAGCATCGGGTCCGCGACGATGACGGTGTCTTCCGGCCGTATTTCGGGGAGCTTCACGTAGTCGATGGTGATCGGGAACTCGCCGTCGGCGGTCATGCCGGCCGCCTCGTCGCGGCCGGCGGAGATGACCCCCTGCTTCGCTCGCGGGAAGGCTTTTAAAAGCCCCTCGACGAACGGGGTGGCGGCGCGGAGGACGTTGATGATCACCACGTCGTCGAGCCCCTTCACGCGCTCGCCGGTGGTCTCCGCGAGGGGGGTCTCGACGGGGACGTACTCGGTCTCCATCGCGCCGTCGATGATCTCGTAGCCGCAGATGCGGCCGAGCTTCACGAGCCCCTTCCGGAACGCCACCTGCTCCGTCTCGACGTCGCGCAGCCGGGAGAGGGTGTCCGTCGCCAGCGCGTGCGTGATGAGGTAGGCGTCGTCGCGGTCTTCGATCGTCATTGTTCGGAATCCCAGCCGGAACGGCCTTAAAACGTGGCGAATCGAGCGTTCGCCGGGCGGCGCGAAGCGGCGTAGCGCGGCAGCGGCGGGCGGGAGACGGGCGCGCCAGCGGCGCGCCGACCGCTACTGAAGCACGGCCACGTACGTCACGCCGAAGAGGATCAGCGCCAGCGTCGCGACGTTGACCGCGGTGAGCGCCGCCACGCCGAGGAAGTCGAGCCCCCAGACGACCACCCAGGCGAACCACGTCGAGAGCACGGCGTTCATCGCGAGCAGCACCTTCGGGTCGCCCGAGGAGCGTTCGACCCCCTCGCGGATCCCCGGCCCGTCGTCGTCCGTCCCCTCGTCGGCGCTCTCCTCGGCGCTCATACGCCGACTGGCGGGTGTGCGCCACTTAGCTCTTGTCCGTCCGAGGCGTACGGGGGGCATGGTCGAAGCGCCCCGTCCCCGCAACCGCCGCGGCGATCCGATCGATCCGGTCCCGTTCCTCGTGACGACGGGGCTCGCGTTCACGGTCGTCTTCTCGTTCGGGCCGATCTACGGGCTCGCGTACGGGCTCTCGCTGCGCTCCGCGCTGGCGCTGTCGGGGGCGGCGTTCGTTGGGGCGACGGCGCTCGCGCACCGACAGTTGGTCCGGTGCGCGCCCGCGCTCGACGCCGGTCCCCTCCCGCCGGGTCCGCGCGTCGAGCGGTTGTTCTACGGGGCCGTCGCGCTGGGTGTCGCGCTGGTCGCGCTCACGCTCCCGCTGCTGTGACGGGAGAGGGAAGACCGGAGCGCGACGGCGAGAGCGGAACGCGGCGGCGACACCGGAACGCGGCGATGTCCCGTGAGCCGACGGATCGACCGTGCGAATCGATCGCACGACACCCGGAGACTAAGTCGATCGGTGCGGATGGTTGTCGTATGGGACTCATCAGCACGGTGACCGACGCGCTCGCGGGCTCGACGGAGACGGCTCCCGGGGTGGCCGGCGACGACGGCTCGGAGGGGGCGTACTGGTGCGACGACTGCGCCGTCCGCGTCCGCGACGTCGACCTCGACGACGAGGGGCTCGACCGGGACGCCGAGGGCGTCCCGGTCTGTCCCGACTGCGGCGAGTCGATGCGGTTCGAGCGCGCGAGCGGCCCGGGGTGTGCCTGCTGAGCGCGACGTCTCTCGTTACCCTGATCGGGGCTCCCGCAGCGCGACCTCCGCGCCCTGCTCGGCGGGGAACGGGGCGGGGTCGACGTCGGCCGGGTCGTCGCCGACCTCCGGGTCGCCGAGCGCCGCCAGCTCGTCGTCGGTCAGGAGCGCGTCGTCGAGCCGGTCGACGAGCGCGGCCTCGTCGATCCCCGTGCCGATGACGACGAACTCGGTCCGGCGGTCGCCGTGGTCGTCGTCCCACGCCAACTCCGGCCGGTTCGAGCGGAGCATGTCGCGCTCGACCGACGGGAGGCTCGCGATCCACGGCCCGAGCGCCTCGACGCGGACCGACCGACCGGCCTGCCCGACCTGCTGGCGCTGGTCGGTGCCGGCCACCCACAGCGTCCCCTTCGAGCGGACCACGTCGTCGGGGAGGTCGCGGAGCAGGGCGGCGAGCCGGTCCGGGTGGAACGGTCGCCGGCGACGGTAGGTGAAGGAGGTGACGCCGTACACCTCGTCGGGGTGACGGTGGTCGTGGGCGTGGTCGGCGTCGTCGCTGTGGGCGTGGTCGGCGTCGTCGCTGTGGGCGTGGTCGGCGTCGTGGTCGCCGTCGCCGTCGTGCGCGTCGTCGCCGTCGCCCGAATCGGCTTCGGCCAGCGCGCGCTTCCAGCCGGGGAGGTCGCCGACCTCGCGCTCGTCGAACAGCCCGACGTCGAGGATCCGGTCCGGGTCGACCGCGGAGAACTCCGTGACGACCGTCTCCGCGTCGGGCTGGAGCGCGC
>NZ_NEWI01000075.1:0-15575 GCF_002135005.1 Halorubrum sp. SD612
GGAGGGAGGTCGGGTCCGCGGGCGAACCGCTGCGACCACTGCTCGACGAGGTGGGAATGGTGTCGGCCACCGTCGTCCTCGTCGGCGGCGGGCTCGGGATGCTGGTCGGCTCGTGGACCGGCGCGCCCCGGATGATAAAGTCGCTGGCGCAGGACTACTCGTCGCTCGGGCCGCGCCGCTCCATCTCGGCGCTCGTCCCGTCGTTCCTGATCGCGCAGCTGGCCGTGCTGCTCGGCGTGCCGGTCTCGTTCAACGAGATCGTCGTGAGCGCGATCATCGGGAGCGGCGCGGCCGTCGGCGGTCGGGAGGCCGTCGACGCGGAGAAGATCCTCACGACCGTGGGGGCGTGGGCCGGCTCGTTCGGCCTCTCGTTCGCGCTCGCGTACGCGGCCGCCGCGCTCGTCTTGTGATCGGCGCGCGCCGCGGCGTCGCCTACTCTTAAACTGCCCGAGGCGGCGGGACGAGGAAGACGTTGCCCGTCGCCCGCGCGACGATCTCCTCCGAGACGCTGCCCAGCAGGAGCCGCCGGATCCGGCTCCGCCCCTTCGACCCGACGAGGACCGTCGACGGAGTGACCTCGGCCTCGACGGCGAGGATCTCCTCGGCGGGGTCGCCGCGGCGGACCTCGGTCCGCGTCTCGATCCCCCAGCCCTCCAGCGTGCTCGCCCGCTCTGCCAGCCGCTCCGCGGGACCGCCGCCGGCGTCCGGCCCGTCGTCCTTCGGCGACCGGACGTGGACGAGCGTCGCCTCCTCGGTCGCGCGACGGAGGTACGAGAAGGCGTCGAACGCCCGGTCGGCGTGCTCAGAGAAGTCTGTCGCGAAGAGGACGTGCCGGAAGAGGTGTTCGCGGAGGACATCGGGGTCGTCGGCCGCCCGCTCGACGCGGTTGACCAGCAGCGGGACGACGGTGGTCCGGGCGAGGTTGCGGGCGGTCGAGCCGACGACCCGGTTCTCCAGCGGGCTCTGTCCGCGCGAACCCACGATCGTCAGGTCGGCGTGAACGGTCTCCGCGATGCCGTTGAGGCGGCGGTACGGGGTCCCGCGAACGACGTGCGTCTCGACGTCGAACCCCGCGGCCTCGATCACCTCGCGGTACCTGTCGAGCCCCCGCCGCCGGCGCTCCTCGAAGTCGACGCCGGGCATGCCGGGGTGGACGTTCGCCGAGACGACCGTGACGAGGTGGACCGTCCGGACGCCGATTCGGTCCAGGCAGCCGAGGCAGGTCTCGTTCTCGATCGTCGCCTCGCTGGCGGCCGACAGGTCGGTTGCGCACAGGGCCCTCATGTCGATCCCTTCGGCGGGCGGCGACAACACGATTTTGTTCATCGGTTGATACTTCAGCGAGCGCGAGCGCGTAGCCGGCGCTCGGGCCGACGGAGGCGCCGTATTATCTCTGTAAGTTATCGGTACTCCCGCCGAGGTTACCGGGATATAGTATTGTACATCAAGCCCAAAACCGTTATAGGCACGAAGCGGATAGTGGACACCGAGCAGAAATGTGCCAAGACCGAATTTCCGCGTTCGGAAGCCGGAGGACGAATAGATGGCTGGACTAGAGATACCCTCGTGGGACCCAGAGACGGTCCTACTCATCGGCACGATTCTCCTGGAAGCGTTCGTGTTGTACGTGGGGTACGGCGGCCTCGAACGGCTCGTCGGGCCCTATCTGATGCGGCTCTTGGTCGGGGGTGACGCCAGTGCTCGGTAACTTCCTCGGCGGCCTCGGCATCTTCGAGACGAGCCCCGAGATGTTGGCGCTGTTCGTCGGGTTCGGCCTCGTCGTCGGGGTGCTGTTCGGGTTCTTCGGCATGGGCGGGTCGTTCCTCGTCACCCCGGCCCTCCTAATGCTAGACTACCCGGCCTCCGTCGCCGTCGGGAGCGGGATGGCGTTCGTCTTCGGAACGGCCGTCATCGCGACGCTGAAACACCACGACCTCGGGCAGGTGGACTACAAGCTTGGGGTGATCATGATCACCGGGACGACCATCGGCATCGAGGCCGGGCGCGCCAGCGTCTACTACCTCGAATCGATGGGGCTCGCCGGCGGCGTCATCAGCGTCGCCTACGTTGTCCTGCTCGGCGGCGTCGGCGCGATGGTCACGCGCGACGCCCTCAAGGGCGACGACGGCGGCGTCGACCACGAGGCCACCGACAAGGACCTCGACGAGTACGAGATCCCCGAGATCGCGAAGAAGATCCAACAGACGGTCCGGATCCCGCCGATGGTGACGCTCCGCGGCGACGTCACCGTCTCCGTGTGGGTGATCACGGCCGTCGCCTTCTCGACCGGCGTCCTGTCCGGGTTCCTCGGCGTAGGCGGCGGCTTCATCCGGATGCCCGCGATGATCTACGCGATCGGCGTCCCGGTGCCCGTCGCCGTCGGGACCGACCTCTTCGAGATCGTCTTCTCCGGCGGGCTCGGGAGCTACCTCTACGGACAGGACGGCGGCGTGAGCCTCGGCATCGTCGCCCCGCTGCTGTTCGGGAGCGCGCTCGGCGCGCGCGTCGGCTCCGCCGCGACCGCCGTCGTCGACTCCGATGAGATCAAGGTGTACTTCGGCGGGATGCTCCTCGTCGGCGCCCTCGCCGTGGGCATCGGCGAAGTGGGCTCGTACATCGGCAGCTCGACGCTCGAACTGCTCGGACTGGTGCTTACCATCGGCGCGGCGGTCGTCGTCGCCTTCGCGGTCCTCTACACGACGATCAGCTCGCTCCGCGTGACGCGTCAACAGCAGACGTCTGCCGCGGACTGACCCGTTTTTCTCCAGTCCACGGTCGTGGTATTGTTAGTTTCTTTCAACACTATCGAGAGCGACCGGTCTCTCGGACCGACGGGAGCGGCGGCGACCGCCGCATCTGGTGGCGGCGACCCGGCGCGGACCGCCACATCCGAGGACGGTGACCGCGACCCTCACAGCCCTTCTTCGCCGCCCTCCTGCGTGAGGAGAACGACCATCGAGAGCCCGGAGATGAGGAGGAGGATGAGCGTCGGCACCACGGCGTACTGGTAGAGTGCGGTCGACTGCGCGCGCCAGATCTGCGTGACGATCGTGTCGAACCCCGTGGGGCGGAGCACCAGCGTGACCGGTAGCTCCTTCATCGTCGTGAGGAACACGAGCGCGGCCCCGGCGACGATCCCCGAGCGCGTGAGCGGGAACGTGACGCGCTTGAACGCGCCGGTCGGCGACTCCCCGAGCGTCCGCCCGGCCTCGACGAGCCGCGGGTCGACCTGGAGGATCGACGTGCGGGCCGAGCCGACCGCCTGGGGGAGGAAGCGGACGACGTAGGCGAACACCAGCAGGGGGAGCGTCTGGTAGAGCCACGGGACGTAGCCGGAGCCGAAGTACACCAGCGCGAGCGCCAACACGATGCCCGGCACCGCGAACCCGACGTACGTCGCGCGCTCGAAGACGACCGCGAGCGGCGAGTCGTGGTTCGCGGCGAAGTACGCGATCGGGAGGGCGGCCAGCGCGGCGACGACCGCCGCGGCCGCCGAGACGGACACCGAGTTGAGCACCTGTATCGGCTCGAACGCGAGCGAGGGGCGGCGGCCGGCCTCCGAGCGAACGAGCCACAGCCCGAGGATCCACAGCGGGACCAAGAGCGCAAACGCGGACACGCCGGCCGGGAGCAGCGTCGCCGGCCACCGCAGCCACCCGAGCGACACCCGGTCGTCGGTGCGGCCCGCGTCGTCGCCGCTCGTGTCGCGGTCCGAGCGGACGGCCCACTCCAGCGCGAGCACGAGGACCACCACGACGAGCAGCTGGAGCGACAGCAGCGCCGCGTAGTCGCGTCCGAACGCGTTGTACTCGACGTAGATCTGGCGGGTGAACACCGGGAGCCGCATGATCGACGGCGTCCCGAAGTCCGAGACCGCGTACAGCGCGGCGAGCAGCGACCCGGCGGCGATCGCCGGCCGAATAGTCGGGAGGGTCACGCGGCGGAACGCCGCGAGCCGCCCGTGGTTCAGCGTCCGGGCGGCCTCCAGCAGCGTCGTGTCGAACGACAGCAGCGCGGCCCGGGTCGTCAGGTAGACGTACGGGTAGGTGTACAGCGTGATGACGAGGATCGACCCGGAGAGGCCGCCGATCTCGGGGACGCGCTGGACGCCGAGCGGCGCGAGGACCTCGTGGAACTCGCCCTGCGGGCCGAACGCGGAGACGAACGAGAAGGCTCCCACGTAGCTCGGGACGACGAGCGGAAGGGCGGCCGCGACCGACCAGAAGCGACGGAAGGGGAGGTCGGTCCGGGCGGTGAGGTACGCGAGCGGCACGCCGATCGCGACCGAGAGGCCGGTGACGCCCGCCATCAAGAGGAGGCTGTTGACGAGGACCTCCGCGGTGCCGGCGCTGAAGAGGAGGTCCGTCGCGCGCCCGCGGTCGACGGCGATCGCCTCGATGACGAGCCACGCCAGCGGGAACACGAGCGTGGCGGCGATCGCCGCGCACAGCAGCGTGAGCCCGATCGGCAGCCTGTCGTCGCCGTCGGTCAAGCGGTCGCGGAGCCGGTTTCGCAGGGTCATTGTACGGGGCAGAGTCTCTGTCCGAGCGTGGTCGCGGCCGGCGTTAGGGGTTCCGATCGCGCGTCGAGCGCGCTCCGACGGATATATTAATTTAGGGCTGCCTAAAATATTCCATGGAACTGACGCGACGCGACGCGGCGGCCGCGCTGGCCGCGATCGGCGCGACCGGCGGCGTCGCGCTTGGTGTCCGTCGGGCGACCGGCGACGGCGGTCGGGGAGGCGCCGAGGCGGAGCCCGCGCGGGACGGCGACGGCACCCCCGGCGACGAGGCGGTCCGCGAGGCGATGACGGCGGTCGCGCGGACCGTCTACCCGGAGGCGGTCTCCGGGCTCGACGCGTTCGTCGACGGCCTCCTCGACAGCCGCCTCGACGGGTCGGCGCACGCCGAGGGGATCCGAGCCGCGGTCGCCGAGGTCGAGTCGGCCGCCCGGTCGTGGTACGGCGCGCCGGTCGCCGACCTCTCGCCCGCCGACCGCGACGATCTGCTCCGGGAGATGGGCGCGGACGTGGCCGAGGAGAACCCGGACGGAACGACCGCGGAGCGAGTCCGGTACTACGTCGTCAACGAGCTGCTGCTCGCGCTGTACGCCTCGCCGACGGGCGGGGAGCTCGTCGGCATCGAGAACCCGCAGGGGCACGCGGGCGGCGCGGAGAGCTACCGGCAGGGGCCCCGATGAGCGGCGCGGAGGACGCGAGCGGCGGACGGGACGCTCGTTACCGGCAGACCGGCGACCGGGCCCGCGGCGACGTCGACCGCACGCCCGTGCCGGACACGGACGTCTGCGTCGTCGGCGCCGGCCCCGCGGGAGCGCTCGTCGCCGACCGGCTGGCGGGCGACCGCGAGGTCGTCGTGCTCGACGCGGGCCCGCGATTCGACCCCGCCGACCGGCTCGCGAGACAGGAGCGCGCGATCCGCCCGTTCTACGACCGGCCGGACGTCTGGGACGTGGGCGGCGAGCGCGACGCCCACGAGATCGCCGGCGACCGCCCGTACCCGCTCAACCACGCCCGCGTGAAGGGCGTCGGCGGGTCGACGCTCCACTGGCAGGGGATGGTGATGCGGCTCCACGAGGACGATTTCAACTCCGGCACGGCGCGGGGCGTCGGGCCGGACTGGCCGATCGACTACGAGGACCTCCGCCCCTACTACGCCGAGGCCGAGCGCGAGCTGGGCGTCGCGGGCGCGTCGGACAACCCCTACGCGCCGCCGCGCGAGGAGCCGCACCCGATGCCGGCGTTCGAGCCCTCCTACAGCGACTCGCTGTTCGCCGAGGCCTGCGAGTCGCTCGGGATCGCCATGCACTCCGTGCCGAACGCGCGCAACTCCGAGCCGTACGACGACCGGTCCCCCTGCGTCGGCTACGGCACCTGCCAGCCGGTGTGTCCGAGCGGCGCGAAGTACGACGCGACGGTCCACGTCGAGCGCGCCGAGGAGCGGGGCGCGACCGTCATCGACCGGGCGTCCGTGCGGTCGCTGGAGCACGACGGCGACGACAGGGTGACCGCGGCGGTGTACGCGACCCCTGACGGGGCTGAACACAGGCAGACGGCCGACGCCTTCGTCGTCGCCGCGGGCGGCGTGGAGACGCCGCGGCTCCTGCTCCTCTCCGCCTCGGACCGATACCCCGACGGGCTCGCGAACGGGAGCGGTCACGTCGGCGAGTTCTTCATGGACCACCTGTTCGCGGGGGCGGGCGGCACCCTCGACGAGCCGACCAGACAGAACCACGTCGGCTTCTACACCAGCGCCTGCGACCAGTTCTACGACGAGGCCGACGAGGCGCAGGCCCCGTTCAAGCTGGAGTTCTTCAACTACGCCGGCCCCTCGCCGGTCGAGACGGCCCTGTCGGGCGACGACTGGGGCGACCCGCTGCTCGACCAGCTCCGTGAGGGGTACGGGAATCACGTCGCCATGGGCGGGCTCGTCGAGCAGGCCCCGCGGGCCGACAGCCGGATCGCCCTCGCCGACGACCGCACCGACGATCACGGGGACCCGGCGCCGCGGGTCGAGTGGAGCGTGGGCGAGCGCGCGCTCGACACGATCGAGCGGGCGAACAAGATCCAGGTCGCGATCTTGGAGGAGCTCGGCGCCGACGTGGAGTGGGTCGCCGGGCCGGACGCAACTGGGCCCGCCTACCACCACATGGGCACGACGCGGATGAGCGACGACCCCGACCGGGGGGTCGTCGACGCCGACTGCCGGACCCACGACCTCGACAACTGCTGGATCGCCTCCAGCTCCGTCTTCCCGACGAGCGGCGCGATGAACCCCACCCTCACCATCGCCGCGCTCGCGCTCCGCGTCGCAGACGACGTGGAAGCCCGCCTCTCGGCGCAGACCTGACTGCCGTCGAACATTATTTTAGGTAAACCTAAAAACTCAAGTAGGTGCGAGCGGAGATCCGGGTAATGAGCGACTCAGCACACGCGACGAACGGATCTGCGAGCGCCGTCGACGTGACGGAGACCGTCGGGGAAGAGGGCGAAGGCTCGGCGGACGAGGAGATCGAGAGCGCGGCGGACGAGAAAGGCGAGAGCGTGGCGAACGGGGGGGACGGCGGGGCATACACCTTCGACGACCTCAGCGTCGTGATGGGGACGTACAACGAGGCGGAGGCGATCGGGACGGTCCTCGATGACATCGACGAGGTCACGGACGGGAGGGCGGAGGTCGTCTGCGTCGACGGATCCGACGACCGCACTCCGGAGATCGCCCGCGAGCACGGCGCTCGGGTCATCGAACAGGAGCCGCAGGGGTACGGCGTCGCCGTCCGCGAGGCGATCCTGACCCCCGACCGACCGGTGGTCGTCACGACCGACTGCGACGACACCTACCCGATGGAGGCGCTGCCGGAGTTCCTCGCCGAGGTCAACGACGGCGCGGACGTGGTAAGCGGCGACCGGCTCTACCACGGCGCGGAGGCGATGCCGGCGTTCAACCGCTTCGGGAACCACGCGTTCGCCGCGGTCGCGAGCCTCCTCATGGGCGAGCGCGTCCACGACACCACCACGGGCATGCGCGCGTACCGACGCGAGGTCGTCGAGGAGATCGGCTGGACGGAGAACACCGGCCTCTCCGCCGAACTCCTGATCCGCCCGCTGATGCGGGGCTACGACGTGCGCGAGCGCCCGATTCGCTACGCCGAGCGCCTCGGCGACACGAAGCTGGACCCGATCGGCGGCGGCGCCGCCATCGCGAAGTCGATCGTCACCGTCTGTCTCGAAGAGCAGCTGCGGCGGTTCTAGGGGCGCTTCGCCCCCGACGCGACGCCGTACGGCGGTCCGGACGGACGCTGTGGGCACAGTGGACCGCCGCCGGCGGCGTTTTTATACTCGTGAGCGGCCGCGCCGATTATTTATAAATGAACGTGGAGATGCGGTCGGCGCGCGCCTGCGAGCGGCCGCCATCGGCGGCCGCGAGGCAGCACGCGCGAGGGAGTCGCTGGCGGCCGGAGCGGAGCGAAGGCCGCCAGCGACGAGGTTGGGGAGGTGCGAGGTGCTGTGCGGTCGCAGTCGGGTGGGACTCAAAGGGGCAGTCGCGAGGACGCCGGAGGCGACTTAAGCACCGCAGCGAAGGAACGGAGTGACTGAGCGAGGAGCGCAACGAGCGTCCGGCGTCCTCGCGACTGGGGCTTTGGAGGTGTTCCCCGCCGATCCGCAGTCGATTACTTATAAGCGAGCGACTGGGGCTTTGGAGGTGTTCCCCGCCGATCCGCAGTCGATTACTTATAAACGAGCGACTGGGGCTTTGGAGGTGTTCGCCATCTATCTACTGGCGGCTATTTATACGCGAACGGTTGAGGCGTTGGAGGTGTCAGCCGCCGATCCACAGTCGGCTATTTATAAACAATCAGCCAATTAGTCGCTCGCTTCGGCGTCCGTCTCGAAGACGACCCACTCGGGGTGGGTCCCCGGCTCGTCGGGGAGGTACGTCCCCTCGTTGCCGCACTCCGTGACGAGCCGGCAGGTCGAGCGCTCGGGCGGCCAGACGGCCTCGACGCGCTCGGCGCCCGCTCCGTCTCCCTCGGTCACCCGGACCGTCACCTCCTGCCGGTAGGTGTACGTCGCGCCCGCGGGGTCGACGAGCGTCACGGTGACGGCGAGCACGTCGCCGTCGGGGTCGAAGGGGACCGGCGCGCTCTCGGTCTCGCGGGTCCCGTCGCCCGCAGCCGCCGCACCGGGCAACCGGGCGCCGTCCGGCGTCACCGCCCAGTCGACCGCGAGCGAGTCGCCGGGGTCCGACACGGTGTAGGAGGCGCGGTCCGGGCCGCCCGGGGCGCCCCGTCGCGGGTCCACGCGCACCCGAGCGCGAGCGACGCGGTCCGGGACCCCGACGGTCGTCTCGGCGTCGATCCGGTCGCCCGACCGCCGGTCGAGCGGCTCCAGCTTCGGGACGACGCCCGCGTCCGGGTTCGCGCCCCAGACCCCGTGGTAGCCGTACCGGTACGGGGTGCGGTTCGGATACGCGTCCAGCACCGCGAAGTCCTCCTCCGGGTCGCGGTCGAGCGCGTACACGACCTCGCCGTCGAGCCCCGGCCCGTTCCGCAGGTACTGGAACGGGTGGTTCTGCCACTCGCCGTACGGCGTGGGGACGAACACCAGCGCGTCCTCGAACGTCGCCTCGTCGATCGGGGCGTACGCCATCTCGTGTTTTTCATCGACCGCGGCGTTCCGCTCGATCGGGTCCGCGGCCGCGTCGACGGCGGCGACGCCCGCGACGGCGACCGCGCTCGCGACGACGACGGCGAGCGCGACGCGGGCGACGAGGGGGGAGACGCCGCGACGCTCGGCCCGGTCGCGAGCCGCAGCGAGCGCGCGCCACCCGACCGCGACGCCCAGCCCGCCGAACACCGAAAGCGGGACGAGCAGGTCGAAGTGGTAGAACGGGCCGAACAGCGACGCGAGCCCGTCGGTCGGGTCCGAGAGGTCCGCGAGCGCGTTGTGGGTCCCCCAGAAGTACAGGTTCCCGACGACGACCGAGCCCGCGACGCCGACGAGCAGCGCCGCCGCGGTCCGGCGGAAGGCCGGGGAGTCGGACGGGCCCGGCGCTCCCGACGCCCCCTCGGTCTCGCCGCCGGCGGCGACCCGCGCGGCGCTGACGGTCCCTTCGCCGACGAGCCCGCGCACGTCTCCGTACGCGCGCCAGCCCCGGACCGCCGCGACGACGCCGACGAGCGCCAGCGCGGTGCCGAGCGGCCCGGCGACGAACCACCGCGTCGCGATCTCGGCGAGCGCGTACCCGTTCGACTCCAGCGCCAGTCCGAGCGTGTAGTCGACCGAGTGGCCGAGGATACGGCGCTCGCCGAAGCCCGGACCGTCCATCGGCGCGAAGGCCTGGTAGGGGAACGTGAGCGGCGACCCCGTTATCCGGGCGTTGTACGCGAGCGTGACCCCGGCGAACAGGGTGCCGAACAGCGCCGTCAGCCCCTGACGGCGGACCGGACCGGGGAGGCCGCGGGCCCCGCCGACCGCGAGCGCGCGGCGGCCGAGGGCCGCGAGCGCGCGCGGCGTCGACCGCCCCGTCTCGGCGCCGAAGCGACGGACCGCAGACCCCACCCGCCACAGCGCGTGACAGATGAACGGCGCGGCGAACAGCACCGCGGTGTACGGCCGCGCGAAGAAGGCGACCCCGATCGCGACGCCCGCGACGCCGGCGGCCGGGAGCGACCGGTCGCGGACGCCGCGGAGGTACGCGACCGCGAAGACCAGGTTGAAGAGCGTCGTGGGGGCGTACGGGAGGAACGCCGACGAGGTCGCGATCGCCATCGGCGACGCGGCGAACAGGACGCTGGCTGCGAGCCCCGCCCGGCGACCGAACGTCTGCGAGCCGAGCAGGTACACGAGGGCGGCGTTGCCCGCGGCGATAGCGGCGAGCGTGACGCGCGGCTCGTCGAAGAGCCACATCGAGACCGCGAACGTCGCCGCCGGGACGGGGTTGTACTTCGGGTAGAGCCGCCCGCCGTCCTCGACGAAGAACCACGGGTGGACGGCGTCGGCGAGCGGGCCGGCGTGGAACTCCAGCTGGCCGCCCAGCAGCAGCGCGGCCTGCGTGAGGTAGACGCCCTCGTCGTGGTTCGCGGAGTGGTGCGAGAAGACGGTGGCGGCGATCGCGAACGTCAGGGCGCCGGCCGCGACGGAGACGAACGCGGCGCCGACGGTCACGCGGTCGGCGCGAGCGAGCCGCTCGCGGAGACGGGCAGCGAGCCGGCGGGGGCGGAGTGACGACGGGAGAACTGACACGATCAGGCGAGTGTGGACGCGGAGCGGCGGGGCGGCGTCAGATCTGGACGCCGGCCTCGCGCATGAGGTCGATGGTCGGTTCGAGGTCCGACAGCTCGGCGAGGTCGATGTCCGGGACGTCGAGCTCGTCGATCGTCGGGAGGTCGCCGATCGGCTCGACGTCGGGGATCAGCGGGTACTCGAAGGTGGAGCGCGCGAAGTAGTCCTGCGCCTCCGCCGACAGCAGGTGGCGGACGAAGTTCGCGGCGAGGTCGGCGTCCGCGGCGGTGTCGACGACCGCGGCGCCCGCGACGTTGAACACCGCGCCCGCGTCGCCCTGCGTGAACGAGGTGGCGATCTGGGCCTCCGGGTTCCCGTCGAGCACGCGTTGGATGTAGTAGTGGTTCGTGAACGCGGCGTCGATCTCGCCGTCGGCGATCTCCTGACAGGTGCGGAACTCGTCGGGGTACGTCGCGGCGCCGCGCTCGACCATCGCTTCGAGCCACTCGCGGGTGGCCTCCTCGCCCTCCAGCAGCCGCATCGCGGTGACGAACGCCTGCGCGGAGCCGTACGACGGCGCCCAGCCGAGGTCGCCCTCGAACTCGTCGGGGTACGCCATGATGTCGTCCGGGAGCCCGTCTTCGGAGACCGACTCGGTGTTGTACGGGACCGTCCGGGCGCGCCCGGACGTGCCGACCCACTGCTCGGTGTGGAACTCCCCGCGGACCTTCCCGGTCACGTCGTCGGGGAGCGCCTGCGTGCGTCCCGCGTCGGCGAGCGCGCCGAGCGAGCCAGCGTTCACCGAGTAGAACACGTCGGCCGGCGACCCCTCACCCTCGTTGATGATCGCGTTCACGTGGTCGGTCGAGCTGTTGTACCGAACGGTCAGGTCGAGGTCGTCGTACAGGTCGTCGATGTAGCCGACGAGGTCGCCGACGAGGAACTCGCCGCGGCCGGAGTAGACGGTGAGTTCGCCCTCCAGCGCCGGCATCTCCGCCATCGGCGTCCCGCCGGGGGCGTCGCGCCCGGCGCGACCGGAACCGATCTGCCCGATCGCCGGTCCGCCGTCGCCGCCGTCGGAGCCGTCTTGATCGTCGCTCCCCGTACAGCCGGCGACCCCCGCGACGCCGACCGCGCCGGCCGCCGCGAGGAACTTCCGCCGTCGAACGTCGCGCCCGTCTCGTGCGTCGGATTCGTGGGTCGTCATGTGTTTTAGGCTTGCCTAAATGGTTTTAGTCGTGTCGGTTCAGTCGTCCGCGGGCGCCGGCGTCCGCCGGATCGCGTCGAGGCAGTCGAGCCAGTCGCGCATGTACTCGCCGCAGTGGTTGAGGAACGCGCCGTTGTTCCACTCGTCGAAGTCGCCCTCCGCGAGCGCGTCGGCCATGGCGTCGAAGACGGCCGCGTACGAGTCGGCGTCGGCGCCCGCCTCGTCGACGACCTCCCAGACGTGCTCGTTCAGTTCCAGCCCGGCCACCTCGTTCGCGAGGTCGTCGAACGTCGAGCGCGGGGCCTTGTTGTGTTCACAGAGCGGGTC
Organism: Halorubrum sp. SD612; assembly: GCF_002135005.1. Taxonomy (NCBI): domain Archaea; kingdom Methanobacteriati; phylum Methanobacteriota; class Halobacteria; order Halobacteriales; family Haloferacaceae; genus Halorubrum; species Halorubrum sp. SD612. The sequence continues at coordinate 12,276 of NZ_NEWI01000075.1, forward strand.
GCCGTTGTAGATCCGCTTGCCCAGCACGTCGCAGGCGCGCTTTAAGAACAGGCCCGACCAGATGTCGTCGAAGCGGCCGACGTCCCACTCGTTGTCGTCCATCGGCAGCTGGTAGAACGCCGGGATCACCTCGCGGCGGAACGCGAGGTTCATCGAGCAGACGGTGAGGTAGTTGCCGCGCGCGGCGACGAAGTCCTCGCCGAAGTCGCCGGCGCTCGTGCGGGTCTGCGCCTGTCCCTCCAAGTCGCCGTCCATCAGGATACGGACCGCGTCGAGGTCGGGGACGTTCGTCCACAGCCCCTGCGAGGCGACGACCTCGCCGGACTCGACCGCGACCGAGTCCGTCTCGACTGTCTCGTCCATCGCGGAGTACGGGTAGCCGCGGGGGTAGAGCCCGTGTTCGTCGGCGTCGTCGTAGAGGACGTTCACCCAGTCCTCGTCGGAGCGCACGCGCTCGATCTCCCCGCCGAACGCGAGGTTCTCCATGTGGCGGCCGAAGTAGTCGACGTCGTCGTGGGGGAGCGTGTCGTCGTCGATGAACACGCCGTAGTCGAACGACTCGTCGGCCCACATATACAGCAGGCCGAAGCTCGTCTCGGCGTGGCTCGCGGCCGGGACGACGTGGCCGTACTCCGCGACCCCGTTGGCCTCGTACCACTCCTCGCGGCGGGTCCCGTCGAACACCTCGCCGGAGACGCCGAGGTCGTCGAGCATGGCGCGCATCTCCTCGGTCTCACAGAAGTCCTCGGTGACGAGGACAAAGTGAAGCCGCGAGGCGTCGAACCCGTGCTCGCGGGCGTTGGCGACGTACGCGCGGAGGCACTCGTACTCTCTGATCGTCGGAACGATGACGCAGATATCCGAGCCGTCGCCGCTCGGGGCGGTAGCCGTCATACGCGTTAGTTTTTAGGCTGACCTAAAAGTTTAGCGGTCCGTCGTCGGCTGCGTCGCGGTCGCGTCGGGTTCCCGCTCCGACTCGTCGGGAGCGCGCGTCGGCGACAGGTCGAACGCGGCCGCGGCGGCGCCGCCGCCCGCGAGCGTGACGGCGTTTTTCAGCGCGTGGTCGAGGGCCGCGGCGGCGAGCGCGACCTCGGCGGAGATCGGCGTCGCGGCGACGACGATCCCGGTGAACGCCGCCTCGTACAGCCCGATCCCGCCCTGCGAGAGCGGCAGCACCTTCGCGAGGTTCCCGGCCGAGACGGCAAGCGTCCCGACGACGGCGAGCGCGACCGGATCGACGGCCCCGCCGAACCCGCCCACGAGCGCCGCGAGGACGAAAACAGCGGTCGCGACGTCGAGCGCCCACACGACGCCGCTCGCGAGCGACACCCGAACGAGCGCGCCCGCGTCCGCGGCGACGACGCGGACGGCGGCGCCGAACCGGACCGCCGCGTCGACGGCTCGGGCGAGCCGGGATCCCGCAGCGCGATCGCGGAGGGCCGGACCGAACTGCCGGTCGCTCCGAGCGACGACGACGGTGAGCGCCGAGAGCAGCGCGGCCGCGATCGCAGTGCCCCCGGCGACGACGAGCACCCGACCGGAGCCGTCGGGCGCGACGACCCGCCCCCCGGCGAGGCGGACGGCGAGCGCGGCGCCGCCGAGCGCGCCGAGCGCGATCAGGTCGAAGGCGCGCTCGACCGCCAGCGATGCGACGCCGGTAGCGTAGGGGACCTCACGGCGGTCGTTCAGCAGGTACGCGCGCACCCCGTCGCCGGCCCGGGCGGGGACGATCAGGTTCGCGGTCTGGCTCGCGAACACGGTCGCCGTGAGGAACGCCGTGCGACACCGGTGTCCCATCGGCCCGAGCACGTCGCCGTACCGCCGGCCGCGGACGGGCCACGACGACAGGTACGCGACGAGCGCGGCGGCGACATAGACCGGGTCCGCGGTCGCGACCGCGTCGACGACGGCGGCGAGGTCGAGGGTCCGCGTCAACACCGCGCCGCCGATCGCGAGGACGAGGACGGTTCCCGCGACCGCGAGCGACCCCCGAGGGACGCGCGCTCGGAGCCGGGAGAGGCGCTCGCGGAGTCGAGCGGCGGCGGTTCGCGGTCTCATACGATTATTTAGGTCGCCCTAAAGAACATAACGCTGGCGGTTCGCGGAGGCGAACCGGCGGGGCGGGCCGGACCCGGCGCGACGCAACACGTTTGTTCGCGGGAATCGAACAACTACGCATGAGCGCGAACGAGGCAGACGCCGGCGCTGCGACCGAGGACGTGCGGATGTGGCTCGTCGAGCGCACGTACTCCGACGACGAGCAGAACATGGTGATCCTCACGTACGCGACGCCGGACGGCGAGCGCTACTTCCGCAAGGAGCGCGCGCTCACCTCTTTCACGGACGTGCGCGACACCACGGCCGCCGTCGACGCGGCGCCGTCGAACGTCGGAGCCGTCGACGACCCCGACGACCGCGAGCGCTACGCCGCCGAGGCGACGCGGATGGCCCGCGTCCACGACCCCGACGACGTCATCTGAGCCGCACCGCGGACGGGCCGCGAGCGACCGGGCCGCACAGCCTTTTCACCGCCTGGGCCCAACACCCGGCCGATGCGCGCCACTCTCGAAACGCTCGGCGTCGCCCTCCTCATCGGCGCCGCGCAGGCCCTCCTCGGCGTTGTCGGCCTCGCCGGACTGTTCGCGCTGTCGACCCCCGTCGCCGTCGCTCCCTGGACGCTCGTCACGAGCGTGTACGCGCACGGCTCCGTCGGCCACCTGCTGGCGAACGCCCTCGCGCTGCTGCTCGTCGGGCCCCTAGTCGAGCGCCGGACGACCCGCGCCCGCTTCCACGCGTTCGTGGTCACGACGGGCGCGCTCGCGGGCCTCGCGCAGGTGACCCTCGGGAGCCTACTCGGCCCGCCGGTCGCCGTGTTGGGGATCAGCGGCGCGGTGTTCGCGCTCGGCGGCTACCTCCTCGCGGGAAACGTCGTGAGCGAGACGCTGTTCGACCGCCTGCGCCTCTCGCCGCGAGTCCAACTGGTCCTGTTCGGGCTCGTCGCCGTCGTCCTCACCGCGACGACGGCCGCGCCGGGCGTCGCGCTGATCGCGCACGCGACCGGGGCGTTCTGCGGGCTCGTCGCCGGACGCGTCGGCCTGCTCGACGCGCGGTGACCGGAACCGGACCGGACGGTGGGCGCGGGCCGCGATCGACGGCGCCGGGGCTAGGCGGTGTGAAAAACGAAAGGGGTGAAAGAGAAACGCCCTAGCGCTCAGTCTTCGAGAACGATCTCGATGCTGACGTCGTTCGGCACTTGGACGCGCATGAGCTGGCGGAGCGCGCGTTCGTCGGCGTCGATGT
>NZ_NEWI01000076.1:0-14982 GCF_002135005.1 Halorubrum sp. SD612
GTCCCGGTCCCGGGCCGGTCGCCCAGCCCAGCCCCGCGACCGCGTCGGGATGTCGGCGGGGCGCCCGCTTCGACTCGGCGCCCTCGGCGCCCGCGCGACCGCCCTCGCGGAAGTCGACCTCGTCCCCGGGACCGATCGTCCGGCGCGCCTCGACGACCGTGAGCCGGTTTCCAGCGGGACCCAGATCCGGCGCCTCCGACACCGCTTCGACGGTCGCCTCGGCGGGGACGACCGAGGAGACCGCCACGAGGTTGTAGTTGTGGAGGTTCGCGTCCGCGAGCGCGGCGTCGTAGGAGGCCATCGCCGTGTCGGCGACGCCGACGCCGCCGGCGACGTGGATGGTGTTCATTACCGGCGAATCGGCGGCGAGCGCGGTAAGGGGTTACGAACCCGCCCGCCGGCGCGGAGAGCATCACACTCATAAAAAGGCGGTGGCGCGTGCCTGCGAGCGGCCGGTAGGCCGCGAGCAGCACGCGCGAGGGAGTCGCGAGCGCAGCGAGCGACGAGGTTGGGGAGACGTGAGGTGCGGTGCTGCGCGGTGCGGACGGGACTCAGAGGGGCAGCCGTGAGGCGGGGCGCACGCTCGTTGCGCCCCTCGCTCGTTGCGCTCCGCTCACTCGCTGCGGTGCTTACATCGCCTGCGCCCGCCTCACGGCTGGGGCTTTGGCGGCGGTCGCCGCCGATCCACAGTCAACTATTTATAAACGAACCGCTGGAATTTCAGCCGAAGAAACGGGCGCAACAGCACCTCGCAAAAACCGAACTTCAATCACGTAGTCGCAGTCGCCTCAGTACTGGTAGTTGATGACCTGCTCGTCCTCTGTATCCGCGTCCTGAAGCTTATCGCGGGCCTGCTCGAAGTCCGCCTGCGTCACCTCGGTGCGGCCGTCGCGAATGGCAAACATCCCGGCCTCGGTCGCCAGCGAGGCGATGTCCGCGCCGCTGTACCCGTCGAGGTCGCGGGCGACGACGCCGAGATCGACGCCGTCGGCGACGTTCATGTCCGCGGTGTGGATTTCGAGGATGCGCTCGCGGCCCTCCGGACCGGGCTCGGGCACCTCGATGAGGCGGTCGAAACGGCCGGGACGCAGGATCGCCTCGTCGAGCATGTCGAAGCGGTTGGTCGCGGCCATGATCCGGACCTCGCCGCGGTCGTCGAAGCCGTCCATCTCGGAGAGCAGCTGCATCATCGTGCGCTGGACCTCGGCGTCGCCCGAGGTCTTCGAGTCCGTCCGCTTGGCGGCGACCGCGTCGATCTCGTCGATGAAGATGACGGCGGGCTCGCGCTCGGCGGCGAGCTCGAAGAGGTCGCGGACGAGCCGCGCGCCCTCGCCGATGAACTTCCGGACGAGCTCGGAGCCGGCCATCTTGATGAACGTCGCGTCGGACTCGTTGGCGACCGCCTTCGCGAGCATCGTCTTCCCGGTGCCCGGCGGGCCGTGGAGCAGGACGCCGCTCGGGGGTTCGACGCCCACCGTCTCGAACTGCTCGGGGTTCTCGAGGGGGTCCTCGACGGCCTCGCGAACCTCCCGGATCTGGTCGTCGATGCCGCCGATGTCGGCGTACTCGACCTCCGGGGACTCGGTGACCTCCATCGCCTGCGCCCGGGAGTCGGTCTCGTCGTCGAGCACCTGCTGGACCGCGAACGAGTCGTTGATCGCGACGCGGTCGCCGGGACGGAGGTCCTCGTCGAGCCGCGTCGCGGCCTGCGTGAGGACCTCCTGGTTGTTGCCGTGCTGTTTGATCACGACGCCGTCGTCGGTGATCTCTTCGACGGAGGCGATGTACAGCGAGGAGGTCTTCAGGACCTCGTTCTCGCGTTTCAGCTGCTCGACGTCGTCCTTCAGCTCGCCGCGGCGCCCTTCTGCGTCGGCGAGCCGATCTTCCAGTTCATCGTTCACCTGAACGATCCGCCGGTAGTGCTGGCGGATCGCCTCCAGCCGCTCCGCGTCGCTCATCTCGGGGTCGAGCTCCAACCGCGGGCGGTCGGGGAGTGACGGGCTGTGAGACATTCGTTATCCGGAATAGGATGCGGGCGTAAATGTGCCTTTGGGTCACGGAGAGACCGTTGGATCGGCGAGACGAGCGCGACCGCCGGGCCCCCGGAGCGGGGGTGAACGCCCTCAGCCTCCTGCGGTATCAAATACGATAATTGGGAGTCAACGTTTTAGACGGAGGTGAGCTAACACCCGCTCATGGACGCACGAACGGCGGGTAGACGCGCCGGTCCGGCGCTCGCGAACCGCGAGGGACGGACCGGGAGGTCCCGCCAATGACGGGCGATCCGGACGCGACCGTCCTCGCGGTCGACGACGAGCCGGACCTCGCGGAACTGTATCGGGTGTACCTCGACCCGTCCTACGACGTTCGGATCGCGACCGGCGGCGAGGAGGCGCTCGACGCGATGGACGACGCGGTCGACGTGGTCCTCCTGGACCGACGGATGCCCGACATGTCGGGCCATGAGGTGTTAGACGCGATCCGCGACGAGGGGTACGACGCCCGCGTGGCGATGCTGACCGCCGTCGAGCCGGACGTCGACATCGTCGAGATGCCGTTCGACGACTACAAGACGAAGCCGGTGACCAAGGAGGACTTGGTCACGCTCGTCGAGGTGCTGCTCCACCGCGCCGCGTTCGACGAGCGCAGCCAGGAGTTCTTCGCGCTCGCCTCCAAGAAGGCGGCGCTGGAGGCCGCGGGCACGACGAACTCCGACGAGTACGAGGAGCTCCTCGACCGGATGGAGTCGGTCCGCGTCGAGGTCGACGACACGCTCGATCACCTCTCCGCACGCGACGCGTTCGTCGAGGTCCCCGGCGAAGTCCCGTAGCGCGACACGCGCGACGCGGTCGATACACGAACGGCGGGCGGTCGACGGCGAACGGGGGACTGCCAGCGGCGAACGAGACGCGCCCTTCTCGTCGCCGACCCCGAAACAGTCCGACTACTCGATCTCTAGCTCACCGTTCGCGCTCTCCTCGCCGCCGTCCTCGTCCCACTCCAGCTCGAACTCGACGCTCAGCTCGCCCGGACCTTCCGCGGGCCCCTCGCGCTCCGCCTTCACCTCGAAGGTCGGTCTCGCGGGGGGGTCCAGCGTCGTCGACTCCTCGCCGCGTCTGAGCGTGATCGCGCTCCCGTCGTCGAGCGAGTCCGCGACCGTCCGCAGGTACGCGGCAATCTCCTCGCGGCTCCGCCGGCTCTCGGACTCGAAGATGACTTCCTCGGGCATACCGGTCCGTACGCGTCCTCGCGATATAAATGTCGCCGCGGTGTCCGCGGGAACGCGCGGGCGGCGGGACGCCCCGGACCGTTTTGTGCCACCCGCCCGAACGCTCACGCCATGTTCGTCCCCGACCCGCTCCGCAGGGCCGTCGCCGTCGTCGTCTACTGGACGGCGATCGCGCTCGGCGGGAGCGTTCTTCTCCCCGACCCGACCGGCCCGCTCGTCGCGCTCCCGGTCCTCGGCGGCGGCGCGGTCGTCGCGCACGCGGCACGCACGGACCGACTGGTCCCGCTCGGGTACGCCGTCGGAACGATGTGGCTCGCCGTGCTCGCGCTGTCGGTTGGCACCGGCGTCGTCGACGTGTTCGGGACGCCTGAGGGGGAGATCGCGCCGCTCGCCGACTACCCGGTCCCCGCCGCGCTCGGCACCGTCGGGCTGTTCGGCGTCCTCCTCGTCGCGTACGCGGCGTTCGGTCGCCGGAGCGCGGAGCGAGCCGCCGAGTCGGCGTGAGCGGCGCGCGCGGCGACGGCGCTCGATACGCTGGCCGCCTCAGAACCCGTCCTCGAAGACGAACGTTCCGTTCCGCTGGACGACCTCGCCGTCGACCTCGATAACCGAGTCCTCGCTCATGTCGACGATCATGTCGACGTGTTCGGCGGACTCGTTGACCGCGTTCTCCTCGCCGACCGTCTCCGGGTAAGCCGACCCGACCGCCATGTGGACCGTGTCGCCCATCTTCTCGTCGAACAGCATGTTGTAGGTGAACCGGTCGATCTGGCGGTTCATCCCGATGCCGAGCTCGCCGAGGCGACGCGAGCCCTCGTCGGTGTCGAGGATGCCGGAGAGGAGATCCTCGTTGCGCTCGGCGGAGTGGGAGACGACCTCGCCGTCCTCGAACCGGAGCCGGACCCCGTCGATCTCGCGGCCGTAGCGGTAGAGGGGCAGGTCGAAGTGGACCTCGCCGTCGACGCCGTCGCGCGTCGGCGCGGTGAACACCTCGCCGCCGGGGAGGGTCGCCTCGCCGTAGTCGTTGAGCGTGGAGTTCCCCGACACGTCGAGCGTGAGGTCGGTCTCCTCGCCGGACACGATCCGAACCTCGTCCGCCTCGTCCAGGATCTCGACCATGTTCGACTGGAACTCGCGCTGTTCGTCCCAGTCGAGCGAGACGGCGTCCCACACGAAGTTCTCGTACGCCTCGGTGCTCATCCCGGCGAGCTGGGCGTGGCTCGCGGTCGGGTACTGCGTGAGACACCACGTCTTCGAGAGGCGGGTCCGCTTGACGTCCTCCATCGCGCGGTTGTACGCGGCGTTGGTCTCGGGGTCGATGTCGGCGTCCTCGGTGGCGTTCGCGCCGCCGCGCGCGATGACGAACACGTCAGCCTCCTCGTAGAGCGCCCGGCGGTGACTCGGCTCGGTGAAATCCTCCGAGGAGCGCTTGAAGGCGTGCTGGGCGCGCTTCGAGTAGTTGAGGTAGATCGGGTTCGCCCCGCGGTCGCCGCAGACCTCGTGGAGCGCGACCGCGAGGTCCTCGGCCTCCTTGGGCATCTGGATGACCACGTCGTCGCCCGACTGGATGTCGGTGGCGTGGTCGGCGATTATCTCGGCGTGCTCGCGGACGCGTGCGTCCATGACAGCCGGTTTCGCCGCCGGGGAATTACCGCTTTTCCTTCCGGCGTGGCGGGTGGGTGAGGTCGGGACGCCGAGAGCCCGGGCGGCGAGCCGTCGCGACGCGGCGACGGCGACCGCCGCGACCGCCCCGGCCGCAACGCGTTTGCCCCGCCGTCGCGTAGCTCCGGCCATGTCTCGGCTCGCGTTTCGCGCGGCCGCGGCGGTCGTCGGCGTCGCCCTGCTCGCCGTCTACCTGACCGCGGCGCTGTTCGTCGCCGACCTGCTGCGCGCGGTCTGGGCCGCCCGCCCCGACCTCCCGGTCCTCCTCGCGCTGCTGGCCGCCGGCGCGCTCGGCTCGGCGTACCTCAGCTACCGGCTCGGCACCGCGCAGATCCTCGCGAACCTGGAGGGCGACCGCGTCCCCCGGGAGCGGGCGCCGGACCTCCACCGCCGGGTCGACTCGCTCGCGGCGCGGATGGACGTCGCGCGCCCGAAGCTGTACGTCACCGACGCGCGCGCGCCGAACGCGTTCGCGGTCGGGGGCGGGGCGGACGGCGGCGCGCTGGTGATCGACCGGTCACTGTTCCGGCTGCTCGCCCCCCGCGAGATCGAGGCAATCTTCGCGCACGAGCTGGCGCACTTGGAGGGGAACGACGGCTTCGCGATCGCGATGGCCGACGGGATCGGGCGCTCGCTGGTCGGGATCGCCACCGTGGTGGCCCTCCCGGCGCTGCTCGCGCTGTCGGGGCTCGCCGCCGCGTCGGCGTGGATCCGCGGGCGACCGGGCGACCGGTCCGGCCCCTTCGCGCGGCTCCACCGGGCGCTCGCGGGCGCGCTGTTCGCCGGGTTCGTCCTCGCGACGCTCGTCGCTCGCTCGCGGTCGCGCAAGCGGGAGTTCGCGGCCGACGACCGCGCGGCCGAGGTGACCGGCGACCCGGTGGCGCTCGCGCGGGCGCTCCGCCGGATCGAGCGCGCGACCGATCCGACGTGGTCGTTCGCCCCGTTCTCGACGCACAAGCGGACCGACGGGGCGGCCGAGCGCTGGCTATCGACGCACCCGTCGACCGACGAGCGCGTCGAGCGCCTGCGAGAGAGGGCGGAGTCACAGGGGCCGACGCGCCGGATCCCGGCGGGGCCGTCGCGGACGACCGCCGGGCGCGGGCGGGCGCGGCGGTGAGAGGCGTGGGACACGAGGCCGGAGGATATTGCGGTGGTCGTCACCGCTCGGCCAGCAGTCACCTATCGGCGAGCGACCGGGGCTCTGCCGGTGCGTGCCGTCGGTCCGCCGGCAGCAATAGCGAGGCGATCGACCGCGGCGACGGACGCTCCGACTTACAGCCCGTACTGTTCGCGCGTCACGTCGCCGAGGCCGGACTCCTCCAGCACGTCCGCGGGCACGAGCATGTCGAGCTGGACGACGCCCGGCAGCCGGCCGATCTGGACGCCCCCAGTGAACGTACATCGGGCGCGGACCTCGCCCTCGCTCATGCCGAGCAGCGTCCCGGCGCGGTCGAAGGCGTTCTGCGTGGCGTCGTTGGCGGTCGCGCCCGAGCCGATCACCTGTATCGGGGCGGCGTCGGTGTCGATGTCGACGCCGTGTTCGTCTCCGAGGTCGTCGCCCGCCTCGATCTCCTCGTCGCTGTAGGGCGCGCTGATGAAGGGGAGGTCCTCCTCGTTCGGCAGGAGGACGGGGCCGTCGAGGTCGACGTCCTCGATCACCTCCACGTCCATCGTGACGGTCCCGCTCACGTCGGTGGTATGGAGGGAGAGCTCGCCGTCACCCTGGTTCGCGTGGAGGTCGCCGACGTAGACCCCGCCGCCGTCGACGACGACGGGGCAGATCAGCGTGGCGCCCGCGCGGACCTCGGGCACGTCCATGTGGCCGTCGGTGCGCAGGTCGAGGTCGTCCTCTGTCTCGACGCCGTAGTCGTGGTCGGCGCCGATCAGGTTCTGCCCGAAGTCGCCGGCGTTGTGCGAGTCGGGCATGGTGACCGGCGGCGTGGTGCCGATGTTCCCGATGAACGGGCGGAGGCGACCCAGCGTTCCGGGCATCCCGTCCGGCTCGTACAGCAGGATCGGGTGTTGGCGGGCGTTCTCGGGAATGTCCATCACGCGCTCCGCGTCGGTCGCGAGCTCGTGGGCCCCGTCCTTGTCGAGGGTGATCCCGACCGCGTTCTCGTGGTCGAACGCGACGGTGTACCCGTACTCGAAGCCGAACGAGGAGGCGTTGGCGCCGCACTCCGCGCAGCGGATCGCGTCCTCGCCGGTGCCCTCGACGACAGAGTCGGGCCACGTCGTCCCACACTCGGGACAGCGGTGGTCGACGAAGGGGTCGTCGCCGAACGCCTCGTCCCGCTCCGCCATCGAGCCCGTGCTGGTCGCCATGCTCGTCACCTCCACGTCGCGGATGTGGATCGCGACCGCGTCGCCGACCTCGGCGCCCTCGACGCGGATCGGGCGCGTCACCTCGTGGCCGCCGCGGAACGACGGCGTCACCATCGGCCCCCAACAGCCCGGCGGCGTGTACGTCGTCACCCGGCCGCCGTCGGCGACCGTCCCGGCCCACTCCTGGTCGGGCCCGACGAGGCCGAGCGTGTACTGGTCGACGTACAGTTCCTCTTTGACCTCTGTTTGCGCCATACCGTATAGTGGTACGGTATGACACGTCATAACCGTAAGGGAGGCGGCACTCGCGCGGCGAATCCCGAGGGCCGCGAATCCCGGGAATCACGAGGCGCGCTCGCTCGGCGGATCGCCCGCGGCGGGGAACTCCCACCGCGCTCGGGGTCTGTCGGGCTCGCGGCCCCCGGGGAGTGGTCACCGGCCCGCGCTCCCGAGATCGCTGGCGAGACCGCCCGAGCTGTTTGAAAATAGCGCACCTGAACGAACTCAAAGAGCTTGTAATCAGTCGAACAAGGTTATTGAAGACAAAATCTTTTCACTATACGAGTCTGTGAGAAAGCACGCGACGAAAATACACTATGACAGCAATGGAAACCGCTGAGTTCGATACCGAACTCAGTCTCTTCAAGTACGATAATCTCGAACAGCTTCCGCCTGAATACCGCGACTTCGACGAGGCCGAGCGAACGCGACGGATCGAGGGGGCGCTGGACGCGCTCGGCGACGACGTGGTAATCCTCGGCCACAACTACCAGCGACGCGAGATCGTCGAGCACGCGGACTTCGTCGGCGACTCCTACCAGCTGAGCAAGGAGGCCGCCGCGGCCGACGCGGAGTACGTCGTCTTCGGCGGGGTCACGTTCATGGCCGAGTCCGCCGACATCATCACCGACGACGACCAGACGGTCGTCCTCCCGAGCATGGAGGCGTCGTGCCCGATGGCGGGGATGGCCGAGGCGCTCCAGGTCGACGCGGCCTGGGCGGAGCTGACGGCCGCGACCGACGCGGACGTCGTACCGGTCACCTACATGAACAGCTACGCCGACCTCAAGGCGTTCTGCGCCGAGCACGGCGGCTTGGTGTGTACCTCCTCGAACGCCCACCGCGCCTTCGAGTACGCCCTCGACGAGGGCGACAAAGTGCTGTTCCTCCCCGACAAGCACCTGGGGGAGAACACCGCCCACCGGCTCGGGCTCGAAGAGGAGATCGCCGAGTGGGACCCGTGGGACGCCGCCTCCGCCGACGCGGCGGCGGTCGTCGACAACGACGTGATCCTCTGGGACGGCTACTGTCAGGTCCACGAGCGGTTCAGCCCGTCACACGTCGAGCAGGTCCGGGCGGACCACGAGGACGCGCGAGTCGTCGTCCACCCCGAGTGCCGCCGGGAGGTGGTCGAGGCGGCGGACGTGGTCGGCTCCACCGCGACGATCCGCGAGACCGTCGCCGAGGCCGACCCCGGCGAGACGTGGGCGATCGGCACCGAGGTCCACCTGACCCGCCACCTCCAGCGGTGGCACCCGGAGGTGAACGTCGTCCCGCTGTGCGGCGAGGCGTGTATGGACTGTAACGCGATGCGCCAGATCGACCCGAACTACCTCGCGTGGGTGCTCGAAGAGCTGGCCGCCGGACGCGAGCGCAACGTCGTCGAGGTCGCGCCCGAGGAGAAGAAGCTCGCGCGCGCCGCGCTCGACCGCATGCTGGAGGTGTGAGATGACGGGCCACGAGACCGCAGACGTGCTGGTCGTCGGCTCGGGGATCGCCGGCCTGACGGCCGCGCTCGCCGCAGCGCGCGAGGGGCGCGAAGTGACGGTGGCGACGAAGGCCACGCGCCCCGCGGACGCCGCGTCGTGGTGGGCGCAGGGCGGGATCGCCGTCGCCCGCGACCGACCGGAGCGGTTCAAGCGCGACGTGCTGGCGGCCTCGGACGGGACGGCCGACCCGGACGCGGTCGACGTGCTCGTCGAAAACGCCGACGGCGCCGTCCGGGACGTGCTCGTCGACACGCTCGGCGTCGAGTTCGACCGCGAGGCGGGCGCCGACGCGTTCGACTACGGCCGCGAGGCCGCCCACAGCGAGGACCGGATCCTCCACGTGGGCGCGGCGACGGGCGAGCACGTCCACGTCCCGCTGTTGAACCACCTCGACGGACGCGACGGCGTCGAGGTCGTCGGCGACGCGGCCGCGCTGGAGTTGATCACGCGCGAGGGGCGGGTCCACGGGGCCGTCGTGGCGTCGGACGACGGTCGCGTCCCGATGTACGCGAACGCGACCGTGCTCGCGACCGGCGGAGTCGGCGACCTGTTCCCGCGCTCGACGAACCCGCGCGGCGCCACCGGCGACGGGGTCGCGATGGCCGCGCTCGCGGGCGCCGACGTGACCGACATGGAGTTCGTCCAGTTCCACCCGACGGCGTACGACGCGGGCCCGAACGAGGAGGGGTTCCTGGTCAGCGAGGCGGTCCGCGGTGAGGGCGCGCTACTGCGCAACGGCGACGGCGAGCGGTTCATGCCGGAGTACCACGACGACGCCGAACTCGCGCCGCGCGACGTGGTATCGCGGGCCGTGGCCGCCGAGCGCGACGCCACGGGCGAGGTTCGCCTCGAGGTGGGGCCGCTTGACTTCGCGGGCGCGTTCCCCGGGCTCGCCGAGAAGTGCGCCGACCGCGGCGTCGATCCCGACGAGGGGATCCCCGTCGCGCCCGCCGAGCACTTCCTCTGTGGCGGCGTCGCCGTCGACGACCGCGGGCGGACGACCCTCGACCGGCTCTACGCGGTCGGCGAGTGCGCGCGGACCGGCGTCCACGGCGCGAACCGCCTCGCCTCCACGAGCCTCCTCGAAGGGCTCGTCTGGGGGCTCCGGGCGGGCGCCGACGCGGCCGAGGCGGCAGGTTCCGACGGGGCGCCGGCGGACCCAGAGCGGGTCGCGCCCCCGGACCTACTGGACCGCGACCCCGACCTCCCGTCAGCGTTCGCCCGCGAGAAGTTCCGCCGACTCCGCCGAGTGATGGGAGAGCACGTCGGGATCGAGCGCGACCCCGCCGACCTCCGACGGGCGCTCGACGTCCTGCGGCGGCTCAAGGGCGAGGTCGACGCCTACGTCCGGACGCGGACCTCGCGCTCGCTGTACGAGCTCCGCAACGCGACCGTGACGGCGCTGTTGGTGACGCGACAGGCGCTGGCGAACGACGAGAGCGTCGGGACGCACTACGTCGCGGACGACGCCGAGCCCGCCGAACCCGGGCCGGCCGCCGACGACTGATGCTCACCGACGCCGACGTGGAGCGCTGGCTCCGCGAGGACGTGGGGCACCACGACGTGACGAACGACGTGCCGGGCGAGACGAGCGGCCGGCTCGTCGCGAAAGAGTCCGGCGTCGCGGCCGGCGTCGACGCCGCGAGCGCCGTGTTCGACTACCTCGACGCGACCGTGACCGAGCGCGTCGCGGACGGGACCGCGGTCGAGCCCGGCGACGCGCTGCTGCGGGTCGCGGGACCGGCACAGGCGGTCCTCCGCGGCGAGCGCGTCGCCGTGAACGTCGCGGCACACGTCTCGGGAGTGGCGACGCGGACCTTCGCCGCGGTCGCGGCCGCCCGCGAGGTCGACGACGACGTTCGGGTCGCGGCGACCCGCAAGACAACGCCCGGGCTCCGCGGCGTCGAGAAGCGCGCCGTCGCGGCCGCCGGCGGCGACACCCACCGCCTTGACCTCTCGCACATGGTCATGGTCAAGGACAACCACGTCGCGGAGCTGGGGCTGACGGAGGCGATCGAGCGCTTCCGCGAGCGCGCCTCCTTCGCGACGGGCGTCGAGGTCGAGGTCGAGGGCCCGGACGCCGCCGCGCGCGCCGCCGCGGCCGGCGCCGACGTCGTCCTGCTCGACAACATGGCGCCCCCGGAGACGACGGCGGCGGCTGAGCGCGTGGCCGCCGCGGACGGAGACGCGCTGACCGAAGCGTCGGGCGGGATCACGGTCGAGACCGTCCCGGACTACGCCGCGACCGGGGTGGACGTGATCTCGATGGGCGGGCTCACCCACTCCGCGCCGGCGCTCGACCTGTCGTTCCGGACGGGAAGCGACGGGTAGCTCGCCGGCGGCGAGACGGGCGCCGGCGGCGAGGTCGGCTCCGTTCGCGACCGCTCGCGTCGCGGAGTGATCTGGTGGTTTTTATGAATCCCACACCCACGGTCAGGGTATGCAGACCCACGTCGTGCCCGTCGGGTTCGACTACGACCGGATGATCGCCCCCCTCATCCGGGACCAGTTCGACGTCGACCGGGTGATCCTCTTGGAGGGGACGGTCGGCAGCGAGGCCAACGTCGAGTACTCGCGCAACATCGCGCGCAAACTGGAACAGGACTTCCAGAACCTGCTCGGCGCGGAGACGGTCCGCGAGCAGTTGGACGACGTGTACGACTACGACGCCGCCTTCGAGCGCGCCTTCGACCTGATCAACGCTGAACTCGATCGCGAGGAGGGAGTCGACGAGTCCGACGAGCGCGAGGTGTGGGTGAACCTCTGTTCGATGCCCCGGCCCGTCTCCTTCGCGTTCGCGACCGCGGCCCACTCGATAATGGTCGAGCGGCAGGCGGACCGCGACCGCATCCACACCTACTACACCGCCCCCGAGAAGTACCTCGAAACCGAGTTGGCGGAGGAACTCCGCGCGACCCGTGACCTCCTGCGCGACCTCGACCAGGGGAGCGACGCCGACGCGCTCGCGGACGCGGGCGTCGATCCCGACCGCGTCGCCGACCGGCTCGCGAGCACCACGGACCTCCTCGCGGAGTTCGACGAGCGCGGCACCACCATCGGCGCGAAGCGGATCGGCGACCGCCACGTGATCGAGCTGCCGGTCGCCTCCTTCCAGAACGTCAAGCCGTTCGAGGAGCTGGTGCTGTTCACGCTCGGCGAGCACGGCGAGTTCGAGTCCGTCTCCGAGCTGGCGGAGACGCTCGCGGCCGAGCTCAACGAGGAGTACACGGACTCGTTCCGCTCGAAGGTGATCTACAACGTCGACCGGCTCGGTCCCGGCGGGAAGGGGTACATCGAACGCGAGGAGCACGGGAAGTCCTACCGGACGAGCCTCTCGCGGATCGGGGAGCTGTGGGTCCGCTCGCACGCCGACGAGGATCGGGACGTGGCGTGAATCGATTCGGGTGACTCGGTCGGTTATTTATAAGTTGTTTCTGGCGGATCGGCTCCTAACACCGCCAAAGTCCCAACTGCTCGCTTATTAGCAGTCGACTACAAATCCGCGGAGGACTCCGCCAAAGCCCCAGCCTCGTCGGTCTCCTTGCGGTCGGCCGACTCCCTCGCGCGGTGCTGTCTCGCGGCCGCCGATGGCGGCCGCTCGCAGGCACGCGCCACCACAGTCATCTATAAACAGACATCCGCGATCGGCGTCCTCTTCTCGACTCGATCGGTGTCGCGACCCGCCCGTTTATCAGGGTGGAACCGGGAGCGTTAGGGGATGAGTTCGGGGGGCGATTCCGGCGCGAGCGGATCGGACGAGAGCGGGAACGGCGGGCGCGAGAGCGGCGCGGCCGGCGGGTCGGAGAGCGACGCGAGCGAGTTCGACTTCGCGGCGCCCGCGACCGACCAGTCGTTCGAGAACGCGCTCGCGAAGGCCCGCGACGGGGTCCGGCTGACGGTCGACGACGCGACCGAACTGCTCGCCACCGGCACGGCCTCGCGGGGGATCGACCCCGTCCGCAAGGAGGCCGTGCTGGAGGCGGCCGACCGCCGCCGGGCCGAGGAGGTCGGCGACGAGGTCACCTTCGTCGCCAACCTCAACAACAACGTCACCACGGCCTGTAACACGGGCTGTCTGTTCTGTAACTTCAAGGACACCGCGCACGCGTTCGAGGCCGACAGCGACGCCGAGCACGCCGGGTTCACCAAGACGCCGGCCGAGTCCCGCGAGGTCGTCGAGGACGCTCTCGACATGGGCGTGTACGAGGTGTGTTCCGTCTCCGGGCTCCACCCGGCGTTCGCGCTGAACGAGGAGCACCACGAGATCCTCGCCGCACGTGACGACCCCGCGAGCGAGGTGAACTACAAGCCCCCCGAGGCGTACGCGACGGACCCCGGAACCTACGTCGAACAGATGGCGGCGATGTCGGTCGGCGGCGTCCACCTCCACTCGATGACCCCCGAGGAGGCGTACCACGCCTCGCGGGGCACCGACTGGACCTACGAGACCGTCTACCGCGAGCTCGCCGCGGCCGGGCTCGACTCCGCGCCGGGCACCGCCGCCGAGATTCTCGTCGACGAGGTCCGCGACGTGATCTGCCCGGGGAAGATCCGCACCGGCGACTGGGTGGCCGCGATGGAGGGCGCGGCCGCGGCCGGCTTGGACGTCACCTCCACGATGATGTACGGCCACGTCGAGACGGTCGCCCACCGCGCGCAACATCTGGAGGTGATCCGCGACCTCCAGGACCGCACGGGCGCGATCACGGAGTTCGTCCCGCTCTCCTTCATCCATCAGAACACTCCGCTGTACCGCCAAGGAGTGGTCGACTCCGGCCCCTCGCGCGCCGAGGACGAACTCGTGGTGGCGGTCGCGCGCCTCTTCTTGGACAACGTCGACCACGTCCAGGCCTCGTGGGTGAAGTCGGGCGACGCCCACGGGCTCAAGCTGCTCAACTGCGGCGCCGACGACTTCATGGGCACCATCCTCTCCGAGGAGATCACCAGCCGCGCGGGCGGCGAGTACGGCGAGTACCGCTCGTTCGACGACTACGTCGAGATGATCACGGCGATCGGTCGGACGCCCGTCGAGCGCTCCACCGACTACCGCACCCGGCGCCGGATCGACCCCGACGACGGCCCGCACGGTCCCCGGCTCGGCCCGCGCGCCGACGGGACCCCGTTGCTCGCCGGCCGCTCCTCCGGCGGCGAGGGGGGCAGCGGGGGCGCCGGCGCCGCCGGTGCGTCCTCCGCCGACGCCGACGACTGAGCGGGGCGAGGCGATTCCCGAGTCGAGAGTTCGGCTGCCGAACACGTTCCCCAGAGCGGCGGCGACTCCCAGCGAGTGAGAACCGCCGGTGACGCCTTTATCGTGGTACACGTCACCACGTGTGAGATGGGCGCACCCGACGCACGGCCGACCGACCGTTCGGGGGAGGGTTCCGCGGACGGCGAGGGCGACGAGCGGATCGGCTCGGACCGCCCGTCGCTGACCCGCTCCGACGAGCGGCTGCTCTCGTACCTCACCGACGTCGGCGCGGACTACCAGGCGTTCATCGCCGGGAACACGGGCCTGTACGCCGACCACGCCGAGTCCCGGCTGACGGCCCTCGAAGACGCCGGGCTCGTCGAGCGCGTCTCCGGCGAGGCGGTGTACCGCGTCACCGACGCGGGGCGGGAGGCGCTCCGCGAGGACTGCCCGCGCTGGTCGGACTAGGAGGCGGTCGGCGGGCGCGGCCCGGGGGCCGCCCTCACCGGCCGAGCTCCTCGTGCGCCGACGAGAGGTGCCGCGAGCCGAGCGCGGCGAGCAGGGAGAGCTCGCCCGCGAGCGCGCAGACCGCGATCGACTCCGCGAGCGCGTCGGCGTTGCTCCCGGCCGGGTCGCCGCCGCCCGCGACGCCGAGGATCTCCAGGCTCGCTCGCTGGGTCGGGAGCTTCGTCCCGCCGCCGACCGTCCCCACTTCGAGGCTCGCCAGCGAGACGGAGACGTAGAGGTCGCCGTCGGCGGTCGTCTCGGCCGTCGTGATCGCGTTCGCCCCCTCGACCACCTGCGCCTCG
>NZ_NEWI01000077.1:0-14833 GCF_002135005.1 Halorubrum sp. SD612
AAGCCGGAATGCTCGGTCTAGTACGGTCTGTTAGGCTCGGGAATTGTTATACGGCACAGGCCCCGTACCTCGACCTCCCGGACGAGCCGAACCCGTTCCTCGGGCGGCGCGGGATCCGCCTGTCGCTCGACGAACACGCGGACCTCTTCGAGACGCAGCTCCGAGCGCTGCTGCGCGCCGCGGCGACCGACGAGGGCGACGGGCTGGCCGTGATGTTCCCCCTCGTCACGCGGGTCGAGGAGGTCGAGCGCGCGGTCGACGCCGTCGAGTCGGTCGCCGAGGACCTCGCGGCCGAGCGCGTCGCCCACGCGGTCCCCGAGCTCGGCGCGATGGTCGAGACGCCGGCCGCGGCGTTTCTCGCGCACGCGCTCGCCGAGCGCCTCGACTTCCTGAGCGTCGGGACGAACGACCTCGCCCAGTACGTGATGGCGGCGGACCGCGGCAACGACGCGGTCGCGGAGTACCACGACCCGCTCCACCCGGCGGTGTTGCGCGCGCTCGACCGAACCACCGCGGCCGTCGACGGAACCGACGCGTGGGTCGGGATGTGCGGCGAGACGGCGGGCGACCCGGCGCTGACGGAGCTGCTCGTCGGGCTCGGATTCGACGAGCTCAGCATGAGCGCGGTGACGGTCCCGGACGTGAAGCGACGGGTCCGCGAGGTCGACGCCGACGCGGCCCGGTCGCTCCCGAGCGACGCGCTGGCCTGCGAGACGCGCCGCGAGGTGCTGGACGCGCTTGGCCTCGACGACCGCGCGGCGTAGGCCGAACCGAGGGAGAATCGGGAGGTCCCGGCCTACAGTTTCTCCATGTCGCGAGCCGCCTCCGCCTGCTCGCGCACGGACTCCATCGTGGCCGAGGGGTCCGCGGCCGCGACCGCCGCGTTGACCGCCCCTTCGAGGACGGGCGCGTCCGCGATGACCGCCTCGGCGCCGCTCATCTCGACCGCGACGTCCGCGTTCATCACCGCGCTGCCGAGGTCGACGAGGACGACGACGCCGTCCGATTCGCCGTCGCTCCCGTCAGCGCCGTTGCCCGACCCCCCGGCCGCGGCGTCGATGGCGTCCTCGATCGCGTCCGGCACGGTGCCGATCCCGCCCTTCCCGTCGCCGCCGACCGGTTCGATGCGGGTGTCGCCGGCCATCTCGGCGGCGATCTCCGCGATCCCCTCCGCGGCGCGCTCGCTGTGCGACACGACGACGATCCCGACCATCAGC
Organism: Halorubrum sp. SD612; assembly: GCF_002135005.1. Taxonomy (NCBI): domain Archaea; kingdom Methanobacteriati; phylum Methanobacteriota; class Halobacteria; order Halobacteriales; family Haloferacaceae; genus Halorubrum; species Halorubrum sp. SD612. The sequence goes on from NZ_NEWI01000077.1 coordinate 1,218, forward strand.
CGTCCTCCGAGTCCGCTTCGGGGGAATCGCCCGCCGCTTCGTCCGCGTCCTCGTCCGGAATCGTCGGCGAGGCGGCGTCCGTCTCCGGAACGTCGACGCCGAGCCGGTCGGCGGCGACGGCGAGCAGCTCTTCGAGGATGAACAGCGCGCTCGTCGCGCCGGGGTCCTGATGGCCGACGGACCGCCAGCCGAGGTAGGAGGCGCGGCCCTTCCGCGCGCGGATCGGGACGGTGAACGCGACGCCGCGCTCCGCGGCGTCGACCGCCTTCGCGAGCGCCTCGATCGGCGGGAGGTCGTCGACCTCGATCGACTTCTTGAACGTGTGGACCGCGGGCGTCAGCGCGTCCACCATCGTCTGGTCACCGACCCGCGCGTCGCCGCGGTCCTCGACCTTTTCGAGGTAGGTCTCCGCGAATGCGACCGCGGTCTCCGGGGTGATCCCCTCGTCGAGCTCGGCCGCCGCGAACACGAGCGACCCGCCGAACAGCGGGCCGGAGGCCCCGCCGACCTCGCTCATCAGCGTCTTGCCGACCGTCTTCGCGACGGTCTCGGCGTCCGGGTCGTCGAGGTCGCGCGCGGCGTCGGCCGCCTCGGCCCAGCCGCGCGCCATGTTCCCGCCGTGGTCGGCGTCGCCGATGGCGGAGTCGAGCTGCGTCAGGTGGTCGCGTTCGGCCTCGATGCGCTCGGCGACCGCCTCGACGGCCGCGACGACCGCCGCGCCGTCGTCGGTCGCCCGGTCGTCTCCGGCCGCCGCGCCGTCGCCGCTCATTTGACCGTCAGCGCCGGGGTGTCGGCCGGCGCGTCGAACAGCTCCTTCAGCTCGTCGTCGACCGCGCACACCGTGATCGACGCGCCGGCCATGTCCAGCGAGGTCATGTAGTCGCCGACCCACGCGTCGTAGGTCTCCAGGCCGCGCTCGCCGAGCAGCTCCTGGAGCCGGCGGTTGACGACGAACAGCTCCATCTGCGGCGTGGCGCCCATCCCGTTGACGACCGTGAGCACCTCCCGCCCCTCGTCGAGGTCGAGGTCGTCGAGGACCGCGTCGGTGAGGTGTTCGGTGACCGCGTCGGCCGGCATCGCCTCGGTGCGCTCGGTGCCGGGCTCGCCGTGGATCCCGATGCCGAGTTCGATCTCGTCGTCGCCGAGATCGAAGGTGGGCTCGCCCTTCTCCGGGGTGACACAGGAGGTGAGCGCGGTGCCCATCGTGCCGACGCTGTCGACCACCTTCTCCGCGACGCGCTTGACCTCCCCGAGGTCGGCGCCCTGCGCGGCCTTCGCGCCCGCGGCCTTGTGGACGAGGATCGTCCCGCAGACGCCGCGGCGCCCGGAGGTGTACAGCGAGTCCTCGACCGCCACGTCGTCGTTCACCACGACGCTCTCGACCTCGACGCCCTCCATCTCCGCGAGCTCGATGGCGGTCTCGAAGTTCATCACGTCGCCCTCGTAGTTCTTGATGATCGCGAGGACGCCGTCGCCCGCGTCGCAGGCGCCGATCAGTTCCTCGAACTCGTCCGCGGTCGGCGAGGAGAACACGTCGCCAGCGGCCGCCCCGTCGAGCATGCCGTCGCCGATGTACCCCGCGTGCGTCGGCTCGTGGCCGCTGCCGCCCCCGGTCACCAGCGCCACCTTCCCGTCGACCGGCCCGTCGTCGCGCACGAGCACCTGCGTGTCCGGCAGGCGCCGCAGGCGGTCGGGATGCGCGGCGGTCATCCCGTCGAGCATCTCGTCGACGACGTCGTCCGGGTCGTTGATCAGCTTCTTCATGGTCATTGGTACCGACTCTCTCGGCTCGCATAAGAGTAGTGGCCCCCTAGCGTCGCCGCGCGCCCCGGCCAGCGGTCAGTTCGGCTCCAGATCGAGGGTGCCGCACTCGCGACAGCGGAACGCACCGTCGTCGGTCCGGTCGGGAACGCGGAACTCGTGACCGTTCGCGCAGGTTCCGCCGTCGTCGAACGCGTCCGTGACCGGGTCGAGGTCGACCGACTCGCAGTCCGGGCACGCGTACGTCCCGTTCCCGATCTCGGTCGGCGCCTCGAAGTAGTGACCCTTCAGACAGCGGCCGCCGTTCCGGATCCCCTCGGCGCCCGGCGAGACGTTCTTCGCGTTGCAGCGCGGGCAGTAGTAGGTGCCGCCCCCGGTGCGTCCCGCGGAGGCGAAGTAGTGGCCGTTCGAACAGGTCCCGCCGTCCTCGAACATGTCCATACCCCGCCGCACGGCCAACTGCGATATAAATTTCCGGCCTCGATTCGTTCAATTATTCCGAAACGAGCCGCGGTCGCTCGGCGCTGCGACGTCGAGGAAGGCGTCCGATTACAGCGCCCAGCTGGCGAGGACGCCGATCACCGCCGCCGCGCCGAGGACGGTCAGCGCGCCGCCGACGAGCGGCGCGTCGGCGAGCAGCGGGACGCCGACCGCCACCGCGACGAGGCCGGCGAGCAGGAGGACGATCTTCAGGATGACGGTGGGGACCAGTTCCAGGATGACGTCGAAGACGACCTCGAATATCTCGTCGAGCATGGTTTTGAGGGCGTTTGTCGGTGGCTGTTGACCGGTAAAAGAATTCGGTGGTTCGGACCCGGAGCTCGCGGAGTGCGAACTGAGGGGCGCCAAGGCGCCCGAACTCACCGAGTACACGACGGCGCTCGCCGACGCGGACGAAGCTATTTGATCGCTCGGAGCGACGCTCGAACATGGTCCTCAACCTACCGGACGACTTCGAAGAGCGGGTCTGGCGCCGCCACTCCAATCCGAAGAGCGGGTGGAGCCGCACGGTCCTGTTGCCGGCGCTCCTCTACGCCGTTTACCACCGGAACTGGCGACTCGCCGGCGCCGCGCTCCTGTTCACGGTCCTGAACCCCGTTCTGTTCTCCCCGCCCGAGCGCGACGACGCGTGGATGACCCGCGTGGTGCTGGCCGAGCGCTGGTGGACGCGCGAACGGAAGGCGGGCGTCTTCGACCGCACGTACCCGAACTGGCTCAACCTGGTCAACGTCCCCGTCTCGGTGTACGCGTTCGTCGCCGCGTACCGCCGGCGACCCCTCCGGGCCGGCCTCGCCGGCGCGCTCGCGATGGGGCTGAAGTTCTGGTACGTCGGCGCGCTGGTCCGGCGGTACGACGCCGCCGACGACCGTCAGGAACGGCGATAGCGGCCGTTCGCAGCAATGACCGTCCCGACGCGGGGCGCTCCCTTCCACCCGCTCTCCGAACCGCCGGCCGCCCCTCAGCGTCCGGTACGACGGCTCACGACACCGCGTCGCGGACCGCGTCGGGGACGTCCAGTCGGTCGACCTCTCGGACCGACGAGTCCCCGGCGTCCGCGGCCCCGTACTTGTACCCCGACCCGGTCAGTATCACGGCGACGTCGTCGTCGGAGCCCAGCTCGCCGGACGCGGAGAGCTCCCGGACGGCCGCCGTGGCCACGGCGCAGGACGGCTCGACGGAGACGCCGGCGTCGGCCGCGAGGCGCTCCGTCTCGTCGATCATCGCTTCCTCCGCGACGGAGACGACGCTCCCGTCCGTCTCCGAGACGGCCGCCAGCGCCCGGTTCCCGCTCGGCGGGTCGGCGTTGTTGATCGAGACGGCCGCCGTCGGCTCGCCCTCCACCGGCTCGACGCGCGACTCTCCGCGGCGGTACGCCCGCGCGATCGGGTCACAGCGCGCGGCCTGCGCGAGGTAGATCCGCGGGACCGACGAGAGCAGCCCCGCCCCGTCCAGCTCCCGGAGCGCCTTCCAGACCCCGCTCGCCTGTCCGCCGCTGCTGACGGGCAGGACGATCGCGTCGGGGGCGTCGGGGGCGAACGCCTCGCAAATCTCGTAGGCGACGGTCTTCTGTCCGGCCACCCGAAGCGGGGCGTCGGAGTTGAGGAACGCGACGCCGAGGTCGCGTTCGAGGGTGTCGTGATAGAGCCGCCCGTAGTCGCCGCGGACCCGGAACAGGTGCGGGTCGTGTTGGGCGATCATCGCGAGCCGGGCGTCCGGGGTGTCCTCCGCCACGAGGATGACCGCGTCCCGGCCCGCCGCGGCGGCGTGGGCGGCGACGCTCAACGCCATGTTGCCGTGCGAGACGGTGCCGACCGGGCCGTCTACCCGACAGATACCGACCGCGGTCCCCCGGTCCTTGAAACTCCCCGTCGGGTTGACGCCCTCGACTTTGAGATGGATCTGCGGGCCGTCAGTCGGTTCGATCGACGGCGCGCGAAACAGCGGGGTCCCGCCCGCGGCGGCGGCGAGCCCCGTGGGCGCCGTCGCGGGAAGCACGGAGTCGTAGCGCCAGAGGGTGTCTCGCCCGAGCGAAACCCCGCCGGCGGGTTCGCTCGGGTCGGGCCAGTCGAACGCGGCGGCGTCGGTATCGAACCAGAGCGGCTCGCCGCACGCGCAGCGGGCCGCGCCGCCGAACGCGTACGTCTCGCCGCAGTCGTAACAGGCCAATCGGTCCATACCGCTCCCTCGCGGGCGGTGTACAAATGGCTGGTTACGGCGACCGGGCGAGGCCGGTGGTCGAGCGCGTCCGGAACCTGCTCGCGACGACGTAGCGGTGCCTCTAGAGGCGTAGAACGACGAAATTGGGTGGCTGGGGAGTCCCAGCCCACCAATCCCGCACGGCCAAAGACCGTGCGCGCAGTAGGTGGGCCAACACGGATTTGAACCGTGGACCTCCCGGTTATCAGCCGAGCGCTCAACCTGACTGAGCTATTGGCCCAGGTGAGCGCATTCAGTCGTTGCGCGGGTAGGATTTTAAGGGTTTCCTTTCGAAGGCCGCCCCGCCGTGTGGCGGTTTCACGGGGGATCGCGACCCCGGCGCCGTCAGTCGCTTCCCTTCCGCTCCTCCTCTTCGACGGTGAAGTCCACGTCGACGACGTCGTCGTCCGTCGACGCGCCACCGGAGCCCGCGTTCCCTGCGACGCTCTCGTCGGCGTCCGTGCCGCTGCCGCCGTCGAACCCGTCGGGGTCGCCCCCGGGACCACCGGGGAAGCCGCCGCCCATCGAGAACCCGCCCTCACCGTCGCCCGGGAAGCCGCCGACGTAGACGTTCCCCGAGAAGAAGCCGTCCGTCTCGCGCTCGAGGTACGGGACGACGACGTACTTCTTCAGGGCCATTCGGATCGGGACCCGCGAGAGCGGGAGGGCAAGGAGGAACCCGACGGCGTCGGTGACGAGCCCCGGCGTGAGCAGGAACGCGCCCGCGGCGATGAGCAGCCCGCCGTCGAGCAGTTCGTCGGTCGGCGGCGAGCCCCGGGCCAGTTTGCGTTGGATGCGCGCGAGCGTCGCGCGTCCCTCGGCGCGCAGCAGGAGCATGCCGAGGACGGCCGTCAACACGACGAGCGCGACCGTGACGGCCCACCCGAGCCGCGTCGCGACCACGATCAGGAACAGCGCGTCCACGAGGGGGACGACGAGCAGCAGCGCGAGCAGCGTTCGCGGGCGCATACCCCCGCCTTCCCGCCGGGCACGCATAGCCCTTTTCGTCGCGGTCGCCCGCATCGCCGGTCGCGTCCACCGCGACCGCCACCGCTTTGCCCGCCCGGTCCGAGCCCGCGGTATGGACATCGTCGGCGCGCTCGGACGCGACCCGCCGGACCGCGAGTCGCTGCCGCGGTGGGTCGCGCCGCTCCCGAAACGGCTGGAGGACGTCGCCTTCCGGTTCGCGTGGGTTATCGTCGTCATCAACCTCGTCGGCACCGCGTTCGGCTTCTGGTACTACCGGTTCCAGTTCCGCGCCCTCCCGACGGAGATGTGGCTCTTCATCCCCGACAGCCCCGGCGCGACGCTGCTCATCGCGCTCGCGCTCGGCGCGTGGGCGCTCGGGCGGTCGAGCGACACCCTCGCCGCGCTCGCCTTCTTCGGCAACGTCAAGCTCGGGCTGTGGACCCCGTACGTCCTCGTCGTCTTCTGGCCGGAGTTCCTCGCGGTCAACGGCCCCGGGCTGTACGCGTTCCTGCTCGTAAGCCACCTCGCGATGGTCGTCCAGGCGTTCGTCCTCCACCGCATCACCGACTTCCCGCTCCGCGCGGTGGCGATCGCGACCGCGTGGTACACCGTCGACCTGCTGATGGACTACTTTGTCCCCGTGATCGGCGACGTGACACACACCGCGCTGCCGTACGCCGACGGCGAGCCGTGGTTCACGACGACCGTGCTTCAGGTCGCGGCCGCCGGCGCGGTCGTACTTACCGTGATCCCGCTGTTCTGGACGCTCGGAACCCGTATCGCGACGCTCCGACGCCGCGCGGGCGACCTCGGGACGTAGCCAGTCCGACGCCACCTCCCGCTCACCGATTTAAGTGATCGGCCCGCTTCGACTGTGCTATGAGCCACTACGAGCGGATCGCCGACATGTCGGTGACGATCGAGTCCGTCGCCCGCCGGCGGTACGTCGCCGACACGACGAGCGGCTTCGAGCGGACGACGACGGAGTACCGGCTCTCCGGCGACGGCGTCGTGGGGCGCGGCGAGGACGTGACCTACGAGACCGCCGACCACGACGCGCTCGCCGGGACCGACCCGATCGACATCGAGGGCGAGTGGACGATCGACGCGCTCTCCGACCGACTCGACGAGATCGACCTCTTCCACGGAACGCCGCCCAAGAACGAGACCGCACGCAACTACCGGCGCTGGGCGGTCGAGAGCGCGGCGCTCGACCTGGCGCTCCGGCAACGCGAGGAGACGCTGGGCGACCGGCTCGGCGTCGACCCCGATTCAGTTCGGTTTGTCGTCTCCACTCGCCTCGGTGATCCCCCGTCGACCGACCGGGTCGAGGAACTGCTCGCGCGCAACGCCGACTTGGAGTTCAAGCTCGACCCCACCGCGGAGTGGCCGCAGTCGGCGTTCGAAACTCTCCGGAAAACCGACGCCGTGCGCGTCCTCGACCTCAAGGGGTGGTACGAGGGGACCGAGGTCGACGTCGAGCCCGACCCGGAGCTGTACCGCGACGTGTTCGCGGCGTTCCCGGCGGCGGTCGTGGAGGACCCCGCGTTCACGCCCGCGACCAGCGCGCTCGTCGAGCCGCAGGCTGACCGCCTCTCGTTCGACTACCCGGTCGACGGCGTCGAGAGTCTCGAATCGCTCCCCGTCGAGCCGGGGTGGTGTAATATCAAACCCTCGCGGTTCGGCACCCTCGAATCGCTGTTCGAGACGATCGCATACTGCGAGCGCGAGGGGATCCGGATGTACGGGGGCGGCCAGTTCGAACTCGCCAGCGGCCGCACCGCGATCCAGACGCTCGCCGCGCTCTGTTACTCGGACGGGCCGAACGACGTGGCGCCGCGCGCGTACAACGACCCCGACGCCGAGCCGCCGTACCCGAAGAGCCCGCTCCGCCCGAGCGATGACGCGGTCGGCTTCGAGTTCTGAAGCGAGGGATTCGAGCCGGGCACTGACGCGGTAGTTTATAAACAAATTCGCGGCGGCGCGTGCCTGCGAGGCCGCTCCGCGGCCGAGCAGCACGCGCGAGGGAGTCGGTCGACCGGAGCGAAGCGGAGGGAGGCCGACGAGGCTGGGGAGGCGTGAGGTGCGGTTGCGGGGTGGGACTCAAATAGACAGTTGCGAGGACGAAGGCGCGCGACGCGAGCACCGCAGGAGCGAGTGGAGCGAGCGACGAGGAGCGTGGTTCGAGAGAGCAAAGCTCTCTCGTTATCACGAGACGCCTCCGGCGTCTCGAACGACAGCGAGCGCACCGAGCCCTCGCGACTGAGTCTTTGGAGCTGTTCACCGTCGATCGTTCGTCAGTCAGGTACAGCCGAGCGACTGGGGTCTGGAGGTGTTTTCCGCCGATCCACAGCTGGCCGATTGTACCAATTCGGCTGAAATCTCTGCGCAACCGACCCCACCGTCTCACACCGATACTTAAGAGACGAATTTCAGTAGGTCGTCGCGGTTGTGGTCGTGGAAGCGCGTTCGGAGACACTCCTCCAGCGCCTCGATGTCGCCGCGCTTCGCGCAGATCGGAGCCACGCGGTCGGACCACTGCTGCCACGGCGGGTAGAGGCCGAGCCGGTCGCAGATCGCGTCGAGCCGCTCGTCGAGGTCGTCGATCTTGTCGGTCTTGTTGACGGCGATGATCGGCTCGACTCCCACGTCTTCGAGGAACCCGAACATCTCCACGTCGTGCGGAATATTCCCCCGCTCGGCGTGACGGTCGATGATGTCGACCGCGGCCTTCCCGTCCATCACGACGACGCCACCGAGAATGGAGTCCGCGTTGTCCTCTAGGTAGCGGACGATGTCGGTCTTGATCTGCTCGCGGTGCTCCTCCTCGACGCCGGACATGAAGCCGAAGCCGGGTAGGTCCGTGAACATGAAGCTCTCGCTGGCCCAGTCGAAGTGGTTCGGCTGGCGGGTGACGCCCGGCTTGCCGCCGGTCGAGAAGTCGTGGCCCGTCAGCTCGCGCATCAGCGTGGACTTGCCGACGTTCGAGCGCCCCACGAGGACGACCTCGGCGTCGCGGTCCGGCCGGTCTTCGAACATACGCGTACGTGGTCGGTAGAGCGGTTTAAAAGGCGCGTCGCGGCGGCGCGGTCTCAGGCGGTCGCGGCGTCGCCGACGCTCTCCCTCCCGGCGTCGATCCCGTCGGTCCGGTCCGCGAACGCCGCGCCGAACATCCGGAACACGGCGACCTGTCCGTAGAACTGGACGAACGGGACGAGCACCGACCCGACGACGGTCACGAGGAGCACGACGGAGACGACGAACACCCCGATCGCGACGAGAATCGGTGCCAGTACTGCGAGGAGGTAGTCGGCGCTGAAAAGCGTGGGTTTGAGCAGGTCGACGTCGAACGCCGCGCCCGCCCTGCCGCGGACCGCGTACGCCGTGAGGGCCGCCGGGACCGCGTAGTAGACGAACAGCAGCACCGGGAGAAACGCCAGCGCGAGCAGCGCGCCGGTCACCCCGATGAGCGCACCCAGATCGCCGCCGACGCCCGACCCGATCCCGGCGACGACGGTGACGAGGACCACGTAGAGGACGACCGGGACGACCGAGTACGCGAGCGCGATCAGCGTCCCGACGACGCCCTTCGCCAGCAGGTCGCCCCAGTCGTCGAACTCCGGCGGCTCGTCGTCCCCCGCGACGGTGCGCTCCAGCACCCGCACGAGATATCCGAACACGAGGAACGTCGGGATCACCAACACCGAGAGCAGCCCCAATACGCCGCCGACGACCATCCGCCCGACCCAGTCGCCGCGCACGGGATAGGAGAGTCCGTCTTCGATCATACGCCGTGATGACGGCGATCGGGTATATAACTCCCCGCCGTTCGCCGCGTCGCCGACTACTTGTCCGCGAGGGCCGACCGACTCCCATGGACAAAGAGGCTGTCCGCGAGGCGGTGTGGGACGCGTTCGACGAGGGCGATCAGGCGCGGTTCCCGTTCCCGCCGCACGACCGGATCCCGAACTTCGCCGGCGCGGACGCCGCGGCGACGCGGCTCGCGGAGACCGAGGCGTGGGAGTCGGCCGCGACGCTGAAGGCCAACCCCGACGCGCCGCAGCTGCCGGTCCGCCGGGCCGCGCTCCGCGCCGGGAAGACCGTCTACGTCGCGCAGCCGCGGCTCCGCGACCCGAACCCGTTCCTCCGCCTCGATCCGGCCGAGATCCCGCCCGACGAGATCGACGACGCGACGACCGTCTCCGGCATCTCCGAGTACGGGACGCCGACAGCGCCCGATGGCGTCGCGCGCGTCGACCTGATCGTCGTCGGCTCCGTTGGCGTCACGACGGGCGGCGCCCGGGTCGGCAAGGGCGAGGGGTACAGCGACCTGGAGTGGGCGGTGCTCCGCGAACTCGACGTCGTGGATGACGACACGACGGTCGCGACGACGGTTCACGAGCTCTCCGTCCTCGACGGACCCGAGTCGGCGGTCGGAGCCGATGTCGACCTCCAGGAGCCCGACGCTCACGACGTACCGCTCGACCTCGTCGTCACACCGGAGCGAGCGCTCCGGACGGAGACGCCGTACGCGCGACCCGACGGCGTCGACTGGGACGCGCTCGACGCGGAGAAGCTGTCCGAGATACCGGTTCTCGCGGAACGGGCGCCGGAAGAAGGATAACGACGGCTGCGACCCTCGCCGCGGGAATCAGTCGGCGTGCTGCGGCGTCGGTGCTGATCGCGCCGACCGGTGGTCGGCGACGTGGCCGCACTTCGGACAGACGAGCGTCCGCTCGTCGCCGTCGCTGACGACGAGCCACCCGTCCGACAGGGGGCTTTCGAAGCGACACTCCGGACAGAAGAGGACCGACTTCCCGCGGGAGGGCGGGGAACCGCTGGCGTCTGCGTTCATGTTCTACTGTACGGGTCCGAGGTATAAGGGCCTTGTTCGACCTGATCGTTCAGTATGATCGACTTTGCCACGCCGATTTGTGACTCGTTTCCGAATGTTCTGGGCCGTACGTTTACTAAATGAGAGAAATATTGATCGGCATCGTTCACAATCGTTCCGCGGAGACCGGCGGGGGATCGGCGGGTCGCGTCCGGGAGTTTGGCGGGGGCTGTGCTCGCGCGAGGGCGCTCCCCTGCCCGCTCTGGGTCGACGCGCCGACCGCGCTTACCGCGCCAGCGGCATGTTGTAGCTCGTCTCCTCGTCCATCACACTCCCAGGTGGCCTCGCACTCGCAGGACACCTGCTCGAAAACGCCCGGGTCCTGCCGCCTGTCGAAGTCCTTGATCGCGGTCTGGACGCGGTCGTCGCACTCGCCGCAGTTGTGCGCGCCGCGGTCGGAGCCGTGCCCCACGGGATCGGAGACGACGATGGCGTCGACGTCGGCGGTCTCCTCCAGTACGTGCGCGACCGACCAGAGCCACGGCGGCCGGTAGCCCCCCTCGAAGAACAGCTCGTCGACCATCGTGTACCGCTGGACGTTCGTCGGGTTCATCGAGACCGTGTGACAGCCGTCGACGGCCGCGCAGCGCCGGATCGAATCGATCATGTCGGCGGCGGCCTCGGGCTCCGCGAGGAAGGGCGGCTTCATCAGGAGGTACGCTTTGATCCCCACGTCGGCGGCGAACTCGCCGTCGGCCGCGGCCGCCTCGGCGCAGGCGTCCTCGAAGTCGGCGAAGTCGAAGTACTTGTTCACGCAGTCGTGACGGACGCGGTCGGTCGCCGTCTCCAGCCCGACCGCCACGTCGGTGGCGATCTCGTGGTCCGCGAAGTCGGCGATCTTCTCGCGGTCGACGAAGTCCGGCAGCGATTCGACGACGATCCGGTCGCGGTCCGCGAACGTCTCGGCGATCGCCCGCCGCGTCTCCGCGGGGACCTCGCGCTCGTCGAGGAAGGAGCCGGAGGTGTAGATCTTGATCAGCTCGGCCGGCTCGTCGGCCTCCTCGGCCTCGTGATCGAGGCACGCGTCGATCTGGGTCATGAGGTCCTCGTGCGCGACGCTGCCGCCCTCGACCGACTCCGCGACGTACCCGCACATCGTACAGCCCCCGGCGCGCGCCCACCGACAGCCGCCGGTGTTCAGGATGATCGTGAGGGAGTTCACGACGCCGTCGGGCGTGTTGTCCTCGTCGATCCAGACGCGGGTGGGCTCCGTCGGGTCGTACGTCTCCGAGCGCTCGGCGCGGATGTCGCGCATCACGGCGTTGTGCGCGTCCATCCCGCGCCCCTGCTCGTACGCGTCGGGGCTCGGCTGGCTCATTGTCGGTGGAAGCGGGCGAGCGCGTAAAGCGGTGTCGTCATCGCGGGAACGGCCGGCGCGTCGCTGCGGGTGTGATCGCGTCTGGCCCGCGGGGACACTCTTCCGCGCGCCCACCGCGGTCGAGTCCCTCGCCGACCCGTCTCAGAAGGGTTGTTTGTGAAAAATTCTCAAACATCGCGAATTGATAAATATATACTATTTCATAGAAAGATTTTATACATATCACTAAGTGAAATAATTCGATGTCACGGGACCGTGACTACGGACGGCGTGACGTGTTGCGAGCGGGTGGAATCGTACTCGGCGGGTCGCTCGTCTCGGGATCGGCGACGGCCGCCGACGGCGACGGCGCGACGACGCTCACAGTCCTGTCGTACAACGACATTCAGACGGCTGCGGCGGAGGACAAGAAGTTCCCGCGGCTGGTGACGCTCATCGAACAGCGCCGGGCGGCGGCCGACGGGCCCGTCGTCGTGGTCGGCGGCGGCGACGAGGTGGGGCCGCACGCGCTGAGCCCCGTCTCGCAGTGGCGCGCGCCGGTGGACGTGCTCAACGAGGTCGAGCCGGACGCCGACGTGATCGGGAACCACGAGTTCGACTACGGGCTCGACCCTATCTCGGACGTGACGGCCGACTCCGAGTTCCCGTGGCTCGCGACGAACCTCGTCGACAGCGAGACCGGCGAAGCGTTCGACGGAACGGAGTCCGTCCGAATCGTCGAGCGAGGCGGTGTCAAGGTCGGTCTGATCGGACTCGTCGACGAGGGCGCGACGTTCGGAAAGACGAACATCAAATTCAACGAAGAAGGATTGACCCTCGAAGAGTACACCGAAACCGGCCCCGCCGAAGCGAAGCGGCTCAAGGAGGACGAGGGCGTCGACGCCGTCGTCGCCCTCGCGCACACGGGCATCGGCGACGCGGAGGCGCTCGCCGAGGCCGACGCGGACGACGACATCGACGCGATCGTCGTCGGCGACGACGAGCAGTTCTATCCGCCCGAGGAGGTCGACGGATCGATCGTCTCCGAGGCTCGGGCCCGCGCCCGTTACCTCAGCGAAATCGAACTGACGATCGACGGCGGCGAGGTCACCGCGTTCGACGGGGAGCTGATCGAGGTCACCGACGACATCGAGAAGGACCCGACCGCGTCCGACATCATCAACGAGTACCGCGGAGAGGTGAGCCTGGACTCGGTGATCGTGGAGACGGAGACGCCGCTCGACGCCACGTTCGGCTCGAACTACCACCGCGAGACGAACTACGGAAACGTGGTCACCGACGCGATGCGCGAGCGCGTCGACGCCGACGTCGCGATCACGAACGCCGGCGGCATCCGCTCCGACTCGGTGTACGGGCCCGGCGAGATCACCGGCGGAGACATCTTCAACACGCTTCCGTTCCCGAACACCGTCGTCTCGCTTGAGCTCACTGGCGAGGAGCTCGTCGAGACTTTGGAGAGCCAGGTCGTCACGCTGGAGAGCGACACCGGGCAGAACTTCGGCCGCTCTTCAGTAGACTGGCGGAACCAGGAGTATTAGTGCCTCTGGCCTGGCAAAGACGGGTATGTGTGAAGACCGTCCTGCCTTCGGCCAGAGGCTAGCGGAACTTGCGGAACTTGGGGTAATAGAATTTCGGCCCGAGCCGCTCGACGCCATCGTCGAGCGGCGTCTCAAGACGGTGTGGGAAGAACGCTCCTGTCCACACTGCGGCGCAGACAACCTCCACGCTCTCAACGGCTCTGACCGTATCTGGTGTGGCCGCTGTGACTGGAAAACCACGTACACGCGAGGGACACCCTTCTACGATTCGGAACTCACCCCAGGTGAGTTCCTCATCGGCTTCATCCTCTACGCTGACACACTCCTCAGCATTACCCAGATCGCTGGTCTCCTCTCACCGTGTTACACGACGCTTCACGACCAGCTCAGAGAGTTTGAAACCGCGTTCTGTCGGGGATTTCCGACTGTCTGGGAGCGC
>NZ_NEWI01000078.1:0-14748 GCF_002135005.1 Halorubrum sp. SD612
GCGTGAGATACCTGCCACGGTCTTGTTGCTGGCCGCAACAAGACCGGTGGCGTAGGCTTTCGCGTGATGGCGTTGAGCTGATGACAGCGATTCGAACTCGTCAAACACACGCGTACACGACAAGAAGTCCGTAATCGGCATTATCCGTCTTCACTACCGCCTACGTCACGCTCCTACTTCAACGTTCAAAGCTGAGTGAGCAGTTTGTTTCCGACGGTGTTGCAGATGGCGGTGTTATTTCAATAACCACTGTTAGTACAAACGTCTCCTGCTCAGAAGGTATCCACATTAAACGTAACGAGTCGCTAAATAAACCAGTATATTCTGGCCAACCCATTTGTTATAGAAGTCCTTCAGACCCAAAAAGTGTCGAATTACACAAAATTAGTAAGGACAACACAACTCGTGTCGTTTCAGTAGGCACGCGGGTGAATAATTCATCCTACATTCAGTATAACACTTCACTGCTATCTTCAGGTACATATTATATTCACACGAATACTGGAAACACAAGAAAATTTGACATCATTGGGCGAGAGAAAAAAGACATCAGTTTGAATGATTCCCCCAGCCGAGTTGCTTATGCGGACTCTATCAAGACTTCTTTGTCTCATAGTGTCCCAGATTTGGAACTTGTTCTTGCCAATACGACAGGTAACAGTACAACAGCACTCGAAATGACAACTACTGATACGGGACCCACTCCCGTATCGGTCAACACGTATGCGTCGCCGAACTCTTCAGCGTTCGTCACGACGGGGTCCGGAGTTGACATCGAGTCGGTCACGGGCCATACTGACCCGCTCTCGCCCGGAACGTATAATCTCACGCTGCGGTCGGAACACGGCACCGAGACCGCCACAGATGCCGCCACGGTCACGGTCGGACCCCGCTCGACTGGCAACCTGACCGCGTACACGACGCGGGCGGCCTCGGCGGGCGACTTCGCGAACGCGACCGAGATACGCGAGGCGATCGCCGACGGAACGCTCGCACCCGCCGCGACTGCGACCGCGAACGACACGGTCGTGTACGGGGTGAACGCGTCCGGACTCACCGGCCTTCCTGCGGCCGCGAACGCGTCGCTGGAACGTGGCGGCGACCTCGCTCGTCTCGACGGCCTGTCGTTCGGAGTGGCACCGGCAGACGCGGACGACGCGAACGGTTCGACCGAGGGCGAGGCAGTGGGCCGGATGCCGAACGAATCCGCGGTCCACCTCGACCGAGACGGCCTGTTCCTCGTCGCCGACGGAGAGCACGCGTTCGGCACCGAGACACCGCCCGATCCGGGCGAGACGTTCGAGGGCACGTTCCGAGTCGACGACGATCGGTTGCGCGAGACCGCGGCGAACGACTGTCACCGCGTGACGACCAACCTGACCTACGGTGCTCTCGATCCGGCCGACTCCCTCGCGGAGAACGCGACGCCCGAGGGAACGGCCGGAACGAATCAATCGCTCAGTAGCAACGAGACGGCCGGAACGAATCAATCGATTAGTGGTAACGAAACGGCTGGAACGAACCGATCGCTCAGTGGTAACGAAACGGCTGGAACGAACCAATCGATTAGTGGCAACGAAATAGCCGGAACAAACCAATCGATTAGTGGCAACGAAACGGCTGGAACAAACCGATCGCTCAGTGGCAACGAGACGGCCGGAACAAATCAATCGATTAGTGGCAACGAGACGGCCGGAACGAACCGATCGCCCAGTGGTAACGTAACGGTCGGAACGAACCAATCGCTCAGCGACAACGAGACCGCCGGAACAGATCAATCGCGTAGTGCCAACGCAACTGTCGAGACGGACCGAGCGTTCGGCGGCAACGGATCGACGGCCGTGAGCGCGCCGGGCGGCCCGACGGCGGCGAACCCGTCTGGGGCGACGGCGGGCACTAGCGCGTCTGGCGGCGGCCCGGCCAGCGGCGGCGGGTTGGCGGCCCCCGGTGGCGGGCCGGTCGCCGGGGGTGGTTCGACAGGTAGGGAGTCGGACGGGAGCGACGGTCCGGGTAGTGCCCCCGCTAACGCCGGAAGTGGTGCTGATCCCGCCGTTCCGTCGGACACTACTACTCTACCAGACTCCGCCGACGCCGCTGCCAGCAACCGTTCGGACCCCACGGGAGGGTCGACCGGCGTGGACGCGAATCGCTCGACGCGTCCCCCCGACGTAGGGATCTCGGTCGCTCCGGGTCGCACCGATATCCCGTCGTCTGCGGGGCCGTCCGAGGCCTTCGGTACCGGCGGCCTCACCGGTGGTGACGGACCCGGCCCTGCGGACCCCTCGGGCGGTGAGCAGTCGACCGCGAACCGCGCCGACGAGCGCGTGGACGCGCAGTCGACCGATTCGGCCGAGTCGTCGACGTCGTCCGAGGCGAGCGGTTCATCTTCCGACGCGGTCGCCCCGAGCGACCTCGGATACGACGACGCGCCGATACGCTCGACCGCGTACGACCTCCCCGGGTTCGGTGCCGTCGCGTCGGCCGCGGCGATCGCGGGCGCGTCGCTGCTCGCTCGGCGCCGCGGCCGCAACTCGTGAACTGCGACGGGGCGGTCGCCACCTCGGAGTGACCTCTTCACTCGCGCGGTTCACCGCTGGTCCTCGGCCGCCACCCATCGTCGATATGCTTTTGCTCGGCGGTGCCGTCCTCTCGCGCATGAGCGTGACCATCACACCGCCGGAGGAGCGCACCTGCGAACTGTGCGGGCGCGAAGAGCGGTGGGACGACGAGGCCGACGGGTGGCGGATCGCGGCGGAGCCCGGAAAGGTCTACTGTATCCACGAGTGGGACATCAACGGCTCGTTCGTTCCCCTCGAAGAGTAGCTGCCGACTGGACGATCTGGCACTTCTACTGCCCTAGCGAAGTCGCACGTATCATATAAATAGATATAATATTATTCCGGGGGCTAGTAACCGAGATACTTGATCGATTCTGGTCCGTGTTAATTGTTCACCACCCGTGATGAATAATTACCTTATATTCCCTAATGTGTGTACGATGGATCCTACCCCTATCAGGGTCATGCCTTTACCTGTTCATTCGAAGCGAGACGTATGACCAAGTCACGTAGTACCACCCGGGGCGTACGCGACTCGGAGCCCTCGGGTCAGGAGGGGGGACTCGCGGATCCGACGGACGACCGGTCGAACTGCGGGATCGGCGGCGTCGTCGACCTCGACGGCGCGCCCACGCACGAGACCGTCACGGACGCGGTCTCTCTGCTCGAAAACCTCGAACACCGCGGGACGACGGGTGCCGAGGAAAACACCGGCGACGGCGCGGGGATCATGGTCGCACGGCCGGACGCGTTATTCCGCGACGTCGTCGAGGCGGACCTCCCCGAAGAGTACGCGGTCGGCTCCGTGTTCATGCCCCCGGAGCCGAGCGTTCAGGCGGAGATCCACGACGTCATCGCCGAGGTGTGCGCCGTCTACGGGCTGGAGGTGCTCGCGTGGCGGTCGGTTCCGACTGACAACTCCGACCTCGGCGCGACGGCCCTCGACTCGGAGCCCGAGGTGTCGCAGGTGTTCGTCGCCCCCGTCGAGGGCGCGGGGCTCGCCCAGCGGTTCACCAGCGAGGAGGACCGGGCCGACGACGCCGATCCCGACCTGCTCGGCTTCGACCGCGCGCTGTACGCCGCCCGGCGCGAGATCGAGAACGCGGTGTCCGAGGTCGACGGCGCCGGCCGCTTCTACGTCTGCTCGCTCGACCGGCAACGCGTCGTCTACAAGGGGCTGTTGAAGGGGTCGCAGCTCGCCGACTACTATCCGGACCTGACCGACGAGCGGTTCGCGAGCCACGTCGCCTTAGTCCACGCGCGGTTCTCGACGAACACGCTGGGCGCGTGGCACCTCGCGCACCCGTACCGCAACATCGTCCACAACGGCGAGTTCAACACGATCCGCGGGAACGTCAACTGGATGCGGGCCCGCGAGACCGACCTCGACCACCCGGCGTTCGGGGCCGAGCTAGACACGATCAAGCCGGTGATCGACGACCCGAACCAGTCCGACACTGCGAGCGTCGACAACGCGCTCGAACTCCTCCTCCAGACCGACCGCGACCTCCCGCACGCGCTGCGGATGCTGATCCCCGAGGCGTTCCGCGACGACGACCTGATGAACGACGACCGCGCCGACTTCTACGACTACCACGCGTCGCTCGTCGAGCCGTGGGACGGGCCGGCTCTCGTCATCGGCTTCGACGGCGAGCAGGTCGCCGGCGTCCTAGACCGCAACGGTCTCCGCCCGTGCCGCTACGAGGTGACGACTGACGACCGCCTCGTCGTCGGCAGCGAGGTGGGCGCGCTCCCGACCGAGCCCGCCGACGTGCGCCGCCGCGGGCGGCTCCGGCCGGGTGAGATCTTCGTCGCCGACCCCGAGGCGGGCCGGATCGTCCCCGACGACGAGGTGTTCGAAGAGCTCACCGACGAGAAGTACGGCGAGTGGGTCGCGGACGGGCAGGTCGACCTCGACGCGCTTACCGACGAGGACGGCGCCGCGGCGGGGATCGACGCCGACTCCACCACCGAGGGCGACGGGGAAGAGTCGAGGCCGCCCGTCCGCGCCCACCAGGCCGCGTTCGGCTACACGACCGACTCGCTGAACCACCTCGTCGAACCGATGGCGACCGAGGGGAAGGACCCGGTCGGCTCGATGGGCGACGACACGCCGCTGTCCGTGCTGGCAGACGTCGACCGCCCCCTGTTCACCTACTTCAAGCAGCTGTTCGCGCAGGTGTCGAACCCCCCGATCGACTACATCCGCGAGGAACTCGTCACCTCGCTGGAGACCCGGATCGGGAACCAGCGCAACCTCCTCGCCGAGACGCCGGCCCACGCCGAGCAGATCGTCGCCGACACGCCGGTTCTGACGGACGCCGAGACCGGAGCGCTTCGCGACCTGCCCGGACCGGGCGAACGGACCCCCGGGGACGAGGGCGCGTCCGACGGCCCCGCGTTCGCCTCCGTCACCGTCGACGTCACCTACGACCGCGACGGCTCGCTGGTCGACGCCGTGAGCCGCGTCCGCGAGGACGCCGCGGCCGCCATCGAGGACGGGGCCGACGTGGTCGTCCTCTCCGACCGCGCCGTCGGGCCGGACCGGCTCGCGGTGCCGAGCCTGCTCGCGACCGGCGCGGTCCACCACCATCTCGTGCGCAAGGGGCTTCGCAACCGCGCGGGCGTCGTCGTCGAGTCCGGCGAGCCGCACGAGGTCCACCACCTCGCGACGCTCGTCGGCTACGGCGCCGACGCGGTCGACCCGTATCTCGGGTACGCCTCGATCGCCGACGTGGTCGCCGGCCCGGACGGCGCGGACGAGGACGAGGCGCTCGGGGCGTACCGGCACGCGCTGGAGGACGGGCTCCTCAAGACGATGGCGAAGATGGGCATCTCGACGATGGAGTCGTACCAGGGGGCCCAGATCTTCGAGGCGGTCGGGCTCGACTCCGACTTCGTCGCCGAGTACTTCGAGGGGACCGAGATCCGCACCGAGGGGATCGGGATCGAGCAGATCGAAGACGACCTCCGCACGCGCCACGCGATGGCTTTCGGCGCTGACCCCGAGCTGGAGACCGTCGGCGAGTACGAACACCGCTCCTCGGGCGTGAAACACGGCTGGAACCCCCAGACGGTCGGCACGCTCCAGCAGGCGGTCCGCGGGGGCGACTACGAGCAGTATCAGGAGTTCGCCGAACTGGTGAACGACCAGACTGAGGAGCTCCAGTCGCTGCGCGGCCTCCTTGAGTTCGACTCCGACCGCGACCCCGTGCCGGTCGAGCAGGTCGAGCCGGTCGAGTCGATCGTCGAGCGCTTCTCGACGGCCGCGATGAGCCTCGGGAGCCTCTCGCCGGAGGCCCACGAGAACAACGCCATCGCGATGAACCGCCTGGGCGCGAAGTCAAACACGGGCGAGGGCGGCGAACCGCCGGAGCGGTTCGACACCGAGAAGGAGTGTACGGTCAAGCAGGTCGCCTCCGGTCGGTTCGGCGTCACCTCGGAGTACCTCGCGAACGCCGAGGAGCTCCAGATCAAGATGGCGCAGGGGTCGAAGCCGGGCGAGGGCGGCCACCTCCCCGGCGAGAAGGTGAACGAGATGATCGCGCACGTCCGGTGTTCCACCCCCGGCGTCGGGCTCATCTCGCCGCCGCCCCAACACGACATCTACTCGATCGAGGACCTCAAGCAGCTCATCTTCGACCTGAAGGCCGCCAGTCCCGAGGCCGACGTCAACGTCAAGCTGGTCTCGGAGGCCGGCATCGGCACCATCGCGGCCGGCGTCGCGAAGGCGAACGCGGACGTCGTCCACGTCTCCGGCCACGACGGCGGGACGGGGGCGTCGCCGAAGACCTCGATCAAGAACGCCGGGCTCCCGTGGGAGCTCGGGCTCGCGGAGGCGAACCAGATGCTGCGCGCCACCGGCCTGCGCGACCGCATTCGCGTCTCGGCCGACGGCGGACTGCGGACCGGCCGCGACGTGGCGGTCGCGGCCGCCCTCGGCGCGGAGGAGTACATTTTCGGCACCGCCTCGCTCGTCACGTCGGGCTGCGTGATGGCCCGGCAGTGCCACGAGAACACCTGTCCGGTCGGCGTCGCGACCCAGCGCGAGGACCTCCGCCAGCGGTTCCCCGGCCAGCCGGACCACGTCATCAACTACATGACGTTCATCGCGCAGGAGCTGCGCGAGATCATGGCCGAGCAGGGGTACACCGAGCTGGAGGAGTTCATCGGTCGCCCCGAGCTGCTCGCCCAGCGCGACACGGACCACGAGAAGGCGAAACACCTCGACCTCTCCGCGGTGATCGCCGAGCCCGCCGGCGAGGCGCGTACGAAGGTCCGCGAGCAGGCCCACCCCGGCATCGACGACCTGCTCGACTGGGACCTCATCGACGAGGCCGCGCCCGCCATCGATGACGGTGCGCCGGTCGCGCTCACCCGCGACATCCGCAACGTCGACCGCGCGGTCGGCGCGACGCTCTCGAACCGCATCGTCTCCGAACACGGCGGCGAGGGGCTCCCGGACGACACGGTCTCGTGCCGCTTCGACGGCGAGGCGGGCCAGAGCTTCGGCGCGTTTCTCGCGCCGGGGATCACGCTGGAGCTGTCCGGCGCCGCCAACGACTACGTCGGCAAGGGGCTCTCCGGCGGCCGGATCGTGATCGACACGCCCGCGGAGGCGTCGTACGATCCGACCGAGAACGTCGTCGCGGGGAACGTCTGTCTGTACGGCGCCACGTCGGGCGAGATGTACGTCAACGGCGTCGCCGGCGAGCGGTTCGGGGTCCGCAACTCCGGCGTCAGAGCCGTCGTCGAGGGCGTCGGCGACCACGGCTGCGAGTACATGACCGGCGGCGTCGTCGCCGTCCTCGGCGACACCGGCCGCAACTTCGCGGCCGGGATGTCCGGCGGCATCGCGTACGTGTACGACCCCGACGACCGGTTCGCCGACCGGGTGAACCGCGGGATGGTGTCGGTCTCCGAGACGCTGAAGGGGTCCGACGAGCGGATGCTCCGCCGCCTCGTCGAGAACCACCGCGAGTACACCGACAGCGAGCGCGCGGCCGAACTGCTCGACGACTGGGAGGCCGCGCTCGACGACTTCGTCCGCGTCTTCCCCGACGCGTACGCCGAGGTCATCGCGGAGGGCAAGGGCGCCGACGTGCGCGAGGAGCCGCCCGCGCCCGCCGCCGCGGTGCCGGACGCCGACGCCGACGCGGCCGGGCAAATATCCGGCGACGACTGATTCGCACCGCCTCTCACGGCACCGTCGAAGCCCGCGGTCGGCGATGGATTTCGACAGCCTGGAGGCGTACGGAACGCGTCTCTCGCACCGAGCGATTCCCAGGTCAGTCGCCACAGGATTATTATCGCCTTCGTTACTGGTCGGACCTGTGTCCGTGGACGAACACGGTCGCGACAGCACCGAGCCCTCACCGTCTCTCGATCCCGTCTCCCACCGGTTCAGCGTATGACCTCAAAATCGCGGGACCGGCCGGCAGGACTCGTACCGGTGGCCCTTCTCATCGTGCTCGCAGGTGAACTCCTCGGCGTGCTCCTCCTCGTCAAGACCGCCGTACCTACTCTCTTCCTCGCTGCGGCGAGTCTGCTCGCGCTCATAGCCGTTAATACGATCCGATCATCCGAACCGGACACGCACGAGCCGACCCGAAGCGACGAGACGAAGTGATCGACGGCGCCGGTTCAGGCCACTCGCCCGTCTCGACGGGACGCCGGTGAATATTTCACCGGCCACCGAGGCCGATCGGTCTCCCGATCAGTCGTCGAGCGACTCCGCGTCCACCTCGCTCTCCGTCGCCCGCTCGACCGCGCGGTCGACGTGGCGCTCGCGGGCGCGCTCGACGAACTCCTCCGGAAGCTCGTCTATCTCGCCGGCCTGAACGCCCCAGAGCTTCGCGTAGAGGCCGTCCGCGGCGAGCAGTTCGTCGTGGCTCCCCCGCTCGACGACCTCGCCGTCCTCCAACACTAGGGCGGTGTCGGCGTCGGTCACCGTCGAGAGCCGGTGCGCGATGACGAACGTGGTGCGGTCGGCCGCGAGGCGGTCGAGCGAGCGCTGGATCAGCATCTCCGTCTCGGTGTCGACCGCCGAGGTCGCCTCGTCGAGAATCAAGATCGCGGGGTCCTGAAGCACGACTCGGGCGATCGCGAGTCGCTGGCGCTGGCCGCCCGAGAGCTTCACGCCGCGCTCGCCGATCCGCGTCTCGTAGCCGTTCGGGAGTGAGGCGATGAACTCGTGGGCCTCCGCGGCCTTCGCGGCCTTGACGACCCGCTCGCGCACCTCGCTCTCCTCGGCGTCCGCTTCATCGATCCGCGTGAACCGCCCGTAGCGGATGTTCTCGGCGATGGTGCCGTCGAACAGCGTGGTGTCCTGCGCGACGTAGCCGACCGACGAGCGGAGGCTCTCGACGGTCACGTCGCGGACGTCGTGACCGTCGACGCGGATCGCGCCGTCGGTCACGTCGTACAGCCGGAGGAGGAGCTTGAGCAGCGTCGACTTCCCCGCGCCGGTCGGTCCGACCAGCGCGACGGTGTCGCCCGGATCGGCCGAGAAGGAGACGCCGCTGAGGACCTCCTCGTCGGCGTCCTCGGGGTCGACGAGGGCGTTCTCGGGGTACGCGAACGAGACGTCGTCGTACTCGACCGCGCCCGCGACGCCGCCGCGGCCGCGGTCGCCGGCCGGGGTCACGCCCCCGTCGTTCCGGGTCCCGCCGTCGCTCTGTGCCCCGTCGCTTTGCTCGCCCCCGCCGAGCACGACCGCGTCGTCGGCGTCCTCGATGCGGACCGGGATGTCGCGCAGGCCGAACACGCGCTCGCAGGAGGCCTTCGCGTTCTCGTACTGGTCGATGATGTTCGACACCTCCGCGAGCGGAGCGACGAACTGCCGGGTGAGGAGGACGAAGGTGACGAACGTCCCAACCGTCAGCTCCGTCGAGAAGGGGCCCGGCGGGCCGTTCGCGAGCCAGAAGCCGCCGACCGCGAAGGTGGCGGCGAACGCCAGCCCGGCGAGCAGCTCCATCCCGGGGCGGTAGACGTAGTTGAGCCGGAGGATCGACATCGTGCGCCGGAAGTACGAGAAGGAGGCGTCCTCGACGCGCTCGCTCTCGTGGGCCTCCGTGTTGGGGGTCTTCACCAGCTCGACGCCCGAGAGCGCGTTCTCGAGGGCGGTGTTGAGGTCGCCGACGACCGAGCGCTGCGCGACGTACCGGGGTTCGACGGCGCGCATGAACCACAGCGTGAAGAGGAACATCAGCGGGATGGCGGCGAGGGTGATCACGGCCAGCTCGTAGTTGTAGTAGACGAGGACGGTCGCGATCCCGACCACCATCACGCCGAGGCGCGCGGAGTTCTGGAGGGCGTTGTCTAAGAACACCTCCAGGTTCGAGGCGTCATTGTTGAGGACGGACATGACCTCGCCGGTCTGCTTGTCGTCGAAGAAGGTCATGTCGAGCCGCTGTATCTGGTCGAAGGAGTCGGTGCGGACCGCGTGCATCACGCGGTGCGCGAAGTTGTTCGCCGCGATGCCGTAGACGTACGTGAACACGCCCGTCACGATGAACGACCCGAAGATGAGGATCACTGAGAGGCGGAACTGGGGGGCCTCCGCGGTCGGCAGCCACGCGTCGGGAACGATCGGGAGCGTGTAGGGGCCGGAGCCGGTGAAGACGGCGTCGATGGCGACGCCCAGCACCACCGGCGGGATCAGCCCCGCGACCCGGGCGACGACGTTGGCGACCATCCCGATCACGAGCCAGTGCGCCTCGGACGCCCCGTACTCGCGGAACAACCGCCCGAGCGGTCGGTCCACCCGGTCGCGGTACACTTCGAAGGCGTTGCGCTCGTCGGCAGCCATAGCCGTATGAGCGCCGGAAGCCCCATGTATCCGGCGGCTTCGGCGGCCCGTTCCGGGTTCCGACGACGCGAATCCTGGCCCCCGAGGAGGCGAACAAACCCGCGTGAATACAGCGGCGCGCACCTCCGAGCGCCCGAGGGGGGCGCGAGGAGCGCGACGAGGCCGGGGAGGTGTGTGGAGCGGTGCCGTGCGGGGCGGGGCTTCGACAGCGTTCGCCGTCACTCCGCAATCGGCCGCGACTGTGACGGGAATCACCCCAGAGCCGTCGGTCGGGTTCGGTCGCCGGACCGTTTAATAAGCGTCACGCGAACCCACGTACGTGGACGAACTCGTCGTGAGCACGGAGGTGTACGCCGACCCCGAAGACGTGTACGCGTTCCTGCTCGACTTCCCGCAGTACGCGAACTACTCCGAGTACCTCCGAGAGGTCGAAACGGTCACCGGCGACGGCGGCCCCGGCACCCGGTACGCGCTCACGTTCGCGTGGTGGAAGATCTCCTACACCGCCCGCTCCGAGGTGACCGGCGTCGAGCCGCCCGAGCGGATCGACTGGGAGATAACGAAGGACATCGACGCCGGTGGCTGCTGGCGGGTGACGCCGACGTCGACCGACGGGGGCGGAGCGGCCGCCGAGGAGACTGACGACGCGCCCTGCGAGGTCGCGCTCGAAGTCGAGTTCGACCCCGGCTCCGCCAGTCCGGACGCGCTCGACCTGCCGCGGCTCGTCTCGTTCGACTGGGTGTTGAAGAAGGCGATTCCGCTGATCCGAAGCGAGGCCGAGCGCGTCGTCGAGCGCGCCGTCCGCGACTTGGAGGGATCGCGACGCGACGTGGACCTCGACGTGTACGTCGACTCCGACCGGATCTGAGCGTGGGCGGCGCGCGGTCCAGTCGGTCCACAATTCGAAGCCCTTAAGATATTCACCGCGGAACAAACGAATGCGTTCGAGGGCTCGTAGATCAGTGGTAGATCATCCCCCTGGCACGGGGAAGGCCCGGGGTTCAAATCCCCGCGAGTCCATCCTTTTCCTCACTTGGTTCGCTTAGTCATTCCCTCGTGTGGTCCCACTCGCTCGCTGTGCTCGCTCGCGGGACCCCCGCGAGTCCGTATTTTTGCCCCGCGAGAAACGCTGCGAGCGACGTAGACCTGTAACGAGCGGTGACTTCTCCTGATTTGCCATTCTAAATATCAGCAAGTTTGAATAATATTCATACGGCGGATCAGAAAGATAAAACCGCTATATGGCGGCTTCGAGCTACCCTGATGATTGGGACGAGAGGCGCAGAAAAGTTTATTCACGTGACAATTATACCTGCCAACAATGTGGTGCCCGGGGTGGGTCGTCCGGAGATACTGAACTCCACGCGCATCACCTTACGCCACGATCTGAGGGTGGTTCTGATTCGTTAGATAATCTTCAGACGCTCTGCGTTAACTGTCATAATAGTCAACACAAGCACGACATCACACGGGATACAACTCAGAACGACCAACAGGATACAGTGAATAACCACTTGTCTCGTGTACTCAGCTTTGAACGTTGTCGTGTTGACACTATTTGGCCCGAAATCGGAGGAAAAGACGTTCTACGAGGAGTCTACGGTATCGGCCGAACTGGAGAGTGATTCACAGAGGATAATGAAGGCAGCGTTCACGGCGTTTGAACCTCTAGTGGAGAGTGGAGCGTCTGCGGCTGAACTCCCTTTTCCATGCTCACACCGTCTCAGCCGCCATTTTCGGTCCATTAAGTGTTAGATACTCAACGTTCAAAGCTGAGTCGTGTATACACAATTTTACCGTTTTTCTTCTTCGTCGTAATTAAGCACCTGATAGCTCCGCTCGCTGCTGGCTATGGTTATTTCTACATTTTGAGTGAAGCATCATCCATTGCGGGAAGTATACACTGGCTTCTCACACCTATTGTGCTGCTCGTACTCGGAACTACTGGTGGGATCCTCGGCCTTCGTTTCCAATCTGTTGTCTTCAAGTCGTATCTCCTCGTGTTCGGGATCCTCGCTTGGTACGTTTCCGGCCAAGATCCGACATTCATTGAGAGATTAGGTAGGATTATGACAGACGCTCACTGGCTTGAAGCTCTTATCGCAATTCCCACGGTTCTGTTCGGTCTGTTCGGACCTTTGCTAATTACTCTCGGCACACGGATAACGGGGACTACAGAAAGCAATCGGATTAATTGAAAGCCGTGAGGACGGCGACGGTCTCCCGGACGGAGAAGTTTCGCGGCAGGTCGCTCATCGCTTGAACCACGAGGCGTCCGGTTCGGGCGCGTCGATGTCCGGCTCGCGGGCCTCTTCGGCCCGCCGCCAGCGAGCAGGCTTCAGCAGTTGGCCGCGGGCGACGACCCCGCGGCAGCACGCGCCGATTCGGTCGGTCCGCCGCACCGCGCTCGGCGGCCGGACGTGGAGGCACACCGCCATCGCGAGCGGGAGCCAGAGGAGCGCCGCGACCGCCGCGCCGAGCGCGACGCCGACGACGCCGTCCCCGTCACGAGTTCGGTGACCGCGTCGACACCCTCCCCGTACCCTTTCCGACCGCCCTCGGGCGGAACGTCGACGGCGAAGGCGGGCACGCGGTCGCCGTCGAGGTCCGCGTCCAAGAGCGCGCCGTACTGCGCCTGCCGCCGGCGGTCGTCGAGCAGCAGGCTCTCGTAGCGCGTTCCCGCCTCCTCGACGACCACGCCGTTGACGGGGCCGAGCGCGCGGTCCGGCAGCGTCGTCGCCTCGCCGTGGTACCCCGGCGCGAGGTGGCAGGGCCGCCCGCGGTCCGCGCGGTCAGGAGCCCGGGATAGGTCGCGGACTCGGACCGCTGGCCGTCGGGATCGGCGGCCGCGTCGGTCGCGTTCGAGGATCGCTCCGCCCCGATGTATCTCGTCGTGAGCCGTGCTGCGCGCTCCGGTACGGAAACGGAGTGAAAAGACGTTATCCCCGGTTCCCGTCCCTACTCCGCGACCGCCGCCTCCACGGCCCTGCTCTCCTCGTTCGTCAGGTCGTAGCAGTCGCAGAGGATCTAGTCGATGAGGCGGTCGGTCTTCTCGATCCCCGCGTCGAGAGCACACTCGCTCGCCCGGCCCTACTCCGGCCACGCCTCCCGCTCCCGCCGGTCCGTCTCGCGAGAAAGCTCCGGCGGCATCTCCTCCAGCAGGGCCGGCGCGAACGACCACCCGACGTGCCACGCGACGACCTCCTCGTCTAGCTCCTCCAGCCGCACGTCTTGTTGCCCGTAGTACTCGCCGTCGACCGTACAGGAGCCGCCTCCGTCCGTGATACAGACCTCCCCGCGCTCGTCGTAGGTGATCTGGACGTGGGCGTCGCGCGCGCTGTCGACGAACTCCCACGCGAACCGGTCGCTCCCGACGATATCCTCGCGACCCGCGAAGTAGTCGAGCGCCGCGGCCACCTCGTCCTCGACGGGCCCCGTGACCGCGCCGTCGTCGGCGCGCAAGTGGATCTTCAAGGGCCGATGCGTCGCGAGCGTGCTCGTCGCGTTCATCAGCCCGGCCGGCTCCTCGCCGTGTTCGAGCCCCTGAACGTGGCCGAGCTCGTGGATGATCGTCGCGTTCATGTCCGCGTCGGAGACCCGGGGATCGACGGTCGCGGTCATCGGCGTCCGCGGCTCGTCGACGAGCAGGTCCGCGCAGCCGAAGTACCGCGTGTCGTTGCCCTCGACGCCGCAGCGCTCCACGCGGTCGAACCGGAGAACGACGTCCGCCCGCGACTCGTCGCTCACCCGCTCGTAGGCGACGGGATAGCCGAGGTAGCGCTCGTCGTTCCGCTCCCAGTACCCCGTCGCGGCCGCCGCGACGCCGGAGACGTTCCGGTCGACCGCCGCGTCGTCGACGTAGAGGCCGAGCGTCGTCTCCCCGTACGGGCTCGGGTGCGACAGCGCGACCGCGCGCTCCCGCGTCCGGTTCGCGGTAGTCACGACCAGCGGGTGGGCGCCGCCGTCGCGTCGCACGTCCGCGAACGTGACAGACACTCGGCGCTCCGCGCCGCCGTCGAGCGCGACCGTCCGGTTCGCGCTCGCTCCCGCGCCGTACCGGATCCGGACCGTCTGGGTCCCGGCCCGGTCGCCGACGTTCCTCACCGTCGCCGCCACCGAGAGGTCTCCGCCGTACTCGACGCTGTCGGGGGCGTCGATCGCGGAGACCGCGAACGTCGCCGCGCGGGCCTCTTCGACGACGATCGAGCGGGTCGCCGTCGCCCCGCCGACGGCCACCGTCAGGTCGTACTCGCCCGGGTCGAGCGCCGCGCCGTCGACGCCGGCCGTCACCGTCAGCGTCCCGTTCGCCGGGACGGACCGGTTCTCGGCGACCAACGTCGCGTCACCGACCCGGACTGTCACCCGAACCGGGTCGAGTGC
>NZ_NEWI01000079.1:0-14647 GCF_002135005.1 Halorubrum sp. SD612
TTGATCCCGAATCGAGCGCCTTGGGGACGGTTCGCTCGAAAGCGTCATCGCTTCGAGCGAACCTCGAACACTCGCTGAAAGAAGCCGTTTACAACCTTCTCTCGTGGGTTCGAGACAACGATGATCGTAGCGTCGACGACCTGATGGAAGAGATTGATCACCTCTTCGTTCACTCAACAGCCGACGCTAACGTTCAAAGCTGAGTTCCGTACTTGAAAAATCTATATCCCCGTCATCGCCCTCGCCGAAGCCATGACGCACCGAGACGCGCGGCGACGGTTCCTGACGGCGAGCGGCGGACTCGCGACGCTGGCACTCGCCGGTTGCCTCGGCGACGGCGGGACGGGTGACCGAGGCGGCATGGATGACGGCAGCGGGATGGACGGCGACGGTGCGATGAACGGTGACGGCGGGGCGGACGACGATGAGGCGATGGACGGCGACGGCGGAACGGACGACGACGAGACGGGTGACGACGGGATGGCGGAGTCCGCCACCGTGCGAGTGCGGATCGAGAACGTCGCGTCCCCGGACTTCTATCCCGCCGAGACGCCGACGGACGGCGCCGTCTGGATCACGCCGGGCGCGTACGCCGTCCACGAGGGAGAGAACCCGGTCTACGAACTCGGCGAGTCGGCCTCGATCGGCCTCGAAGGGCTCGCGGAGGCGGGTCCGCCGACCGGCTTCGAGGGGGCAGACGGGCTCGTCGACGAACTGGAGGCGTCGTCGGTCGTCGCCCACTCGGGGGTGTACGCGCCGGCCGACACCGTCGCGGACCCGAACGACCCGACTGGCGAGGTTCCGGGGGCACCGCCGATCGCGCCCGGCGGCGCGTTCGAGTTCGAGGTCGACGTCTCGCCCGGCCACCGGCTCTCGTTCGCCTCGATGTTCGTCCCCTCGAACGACGTGTTCGTCTCGACGGAGGAGGCGGGGATCGTGCTCTGGCCGGAGGACGGCGACCCGGTCGACGGCGACGTCACCGACGCCGCGGCGCTGTTCGACGCGGGGACGGAGCCGAACGCGGAGCCGCCCGGAAGGGGCCCGGACCAAGCCCCGGCGCAGGAGGCGCCGGACCAAGGCGCGGACGAGGGCGGCGTCGTGCGTCGACTGCGCGAGGTCGACGACGGCCATGAGTACCCGGCGGTCGGGGACGTAGTTCAAGTGACCGTAACCCCGACGTAAAGTATGATCAACGGTCCCAAACGCCGAGACGCGCTGCTGGCGGCGGCTGCCGGCGCCGCCGCGGTCGCGGGGTCGTACCTCGCGACGGGATGGACGCCCTCGTTCGTCGTGCGGCCGGTCGACCAGGCGATCGTCAACCTGACTCCGGGGCCGGTCGTGACGTTCGCGATCGCGACGTTCGGCGACGCCGGCCACCTGATCCACATCGGGATGGCGGTCGCGGCCGTCGCGGGGCTGTTCGGCGCGGTCGCGTTCGCGGGCCTCCGGGTCGCCGCGCGCACAGAGCGACGGGCGACCGCGGCGGCCGCGGCGGGCGGCGGGGCGTGGCTCCTCGCGGCGGCGCTGACCGGCGTCTCGATCGGGGCGCTGGGCGCGGCGCTCCCCGCGGCGGCGGTCGCCGGGGTCGGCTGGCTCCCGCCGAGCGCCGACGGCCCCGCGTCTCCGTCCCCGTCGGACTCTGCGCCGGACGACGCTTCCGACCGGGAGGGAATCGCCGCGGACGGAAGTCGGCTACCCGCCGGCGTCGACGCGGTGCGTCGTCGGACGCTCGGCGTCGTCGCGGGGGCGCTCGGGTTCGTCGTCGCGGCGGCCGGCGGCCGGCGGCTGTCCGCCGCGGGCGACGATCCCCTCCCGGACGCCCCGCGGTCCGAGGGCGCCGCAGTCCGACTCCAGGAGCTCGACGCGGCGGGGCTGGCGTTCGAGAGCGACGACCTCCACGACATGGTGAGTCCGATCGGCGAGTTCTACAACGTCGACATCGCGGAGTTCGACCCGGAGGTCACCGCCGCCGAGTGGTCGCTGACGTTCACCGGCGAGACCGAGACCGACCGGACGGTCACCTTCGACGAGCTGGTCGACCGGCCGGTCGAACACCGCGCGATCACGCTGCGGTGCGTCGGCGAGGACCTGAACGGGCGGAAGCTGGACAACGCCGTCTGGACCGGAACGCCGATCCGGCCCCTGATCGAATCCGTCGACCCGCAGGGCGAGTGCGACTGCGCGATGCTGCGCGGCGAGGACGGCTACTACGTCCAGTTCCCGGTCGACGTGCTCGCCGAGGGGTTCCTCGCGTGGGGGATGAACGGGAAAGAACTCCCCTCCGGTCACGGCCACCCGGTCCGGGTGCTGATCCCGGGCCACTGGGGCGAGACGAACGTGAAGTGGCTCTCGGAGATCGAGCTCCTCAGCGTCGAGGACGACGGCTACTGGGAGGAGCGCGGTTGGGAAGGGACCGGCGAGGTGAAGACGGTCGCCAAGCTCTGGGACGAGGGGATCACCGAACTCGGCGACGGGCGAGTCGAACTGGCCGGCCACGCCTACGCCGGGACCCGCGGGGTCGAGCGCGTCGAGGTGTCGACCGACGGCGGCGACTCGTGGACGGACGCCGCCCTCTCCGACGCGCTGCCCGACGCGGACGTCTGGCGGCAGTGGCGCCACGTCTTCGAGCCCGACGGGGAACACGAGGTCGTCGTCCGCGCCACCGACGGGACGGGGGCCCTCCAGTCGGGCGAGGAGTCGGGCTCCGTCCCGAGCGGCGCGTCGGGGTGGGTCCGGCGGACGGTCGGCTGACGTGGCCGCCGCGCTCGGTGCGCTCGCCGGGACCGACCCGGGGCGAAACGACTTTCATCACATACCGGACACACCAGTACGTCAGATGGAGAAGGCCCTGTGGTACCTGTTCGTCGCGAGCCGCGGTGGCGCCAACAGGGTCCGGATCGTCCGGCGGCTCCGCGACCGCCCGCGGAACGCGAACGAGCTCGCGGAGGCGCTGGACGTCGACTACAACACGATCACACACCACCTCGACATGCTGAAAGACCACGACGTCGTCGAGCCGAGCGACCACGACTACGGGAAGCTGTACTTCCTGACCGACCGCTTCGAGCGCCACGCGGAGATGTTCGAGGAGATCACCGGGGAGGTGAACGCGGAATGAACCCCGCGTCGCCGACCGGCGTCGCCGTGCTGATCGCGGTCGTCAACAGCGCCCTGCTGGCGGTGCTGGGTTCGGTCTGGCTCCGCAACTACCGCGAGTTCGGGTCGACGCTGCTGCTCGGGCTGGTCGGGTTCAGCGGCGTGCTCCTGATCGAGAACCTCGTCTCGGTCGCCTTCTTCTTCGCGATGCGGACGCTGTACGCGATGGACCCGCTCGTGGGGCGGGTGGTCCTCGTGATGAGCGTGCTGGAACTGCTCGCGGTGTCGCTACTGACCTACGCGACGGTCAGGTGACCGGGGCGGCGGTGAGTTGACGAGGCGACCGCGTCCCCGCGAGCGGGGAGCGCGGCGGCTCACGAGAGCTGGTCGCCGACGATCCGGTCGGCCGCGGCGAGGAACGCGTCGCGCTCGTCGATGGGGATCGTCGCGCCCGCGGCCACGTCGTGCCCCCCGCCGTCGCCGCCGACCGACCGGCTCGCCTCGCGCATCACCGCGGAGAGGTCGAGCCCCTTGCGGACGAGCGCGTGCGAGCCGCGCGAGGACACCTTCAGCTCCTCGGCGCTCTCCTCGGCGAAGGCGATCACCGGCTTCGATCGGTCGACCGCGGGGGAGCCGACCGCCATCCCTGCGACGATGCCGACGATGGTCTCGCGGATGCGCGACCCCGCGTCGAACCACTGGAGGTGCTCCTCGTGGGTGACGCCCTCGTTTTTGACCCACTGGAGCCCCTCGGAGAGGTTCTGTCGGTGGGTGCGGAGGAGCCGGCGCGCCTCCGCGAGCGCGTCGCCGCGGTCGCCGAGACACACCGCGAGCCCGACGTCGCCGCGCTCGTAGCGCGCGGTCGCGTTGAGCAGCGTGGAGAACTCGCTGACGTCGCGAAGCTCGGTGCCTGGCTCCTCGTCGGTCAGGGTGTAGGCGGTGCCGACGAGCGCCTCGATCCGCTCGGAGGGGACACCGGAGGCGACCGCGCGGCGCATCAGCGCGGAGGCGAGCCGCTGGCGCTCTTCCGCGTCGAGGTCGACCCAGCGGCGCCACTCCCCGTCGCGTTTCACGTCGAGGTCGAGGTCGGTGAGGAAGGAGATGGCCCCCGCCTCGTCGTTCGAGATCCCCGGGATGTCCACGTCGGAGGCGTACTCCAGCAGCTTCGGGAGCGGGCGGGTCTGTCTGCCGTACAGGTCGAGATCGGTCTGCGCGTCGAGGACGCCGGCGTCGACACCGTCAGCGACGATCGACTCGTTGGCGCCGACGAGCCCGTCCGCCGAGTCCTGCATGTCGCCGACCGCGCCGACGACGGCGAGCCCGGCGAGGTCGCGGTTGTCGCCGTCGGGCCCCTCCAGCGCGCGGGCGAGGAGGTAGCTCGCGCCGGCACCCGACAGCTCGCTCGCGCCGTCGATCCCCTCCAAGAGGGGGTTGAGGTGGTACCGCGTGTCGCGGTCGGCGGGCTGGTGGTGGTCAGCGATGACGGGGACGAAGTCGCCGCGGTCCTCGTGGTCGGCGATGGCGTCGAGCTGGCCGGAGCCGAAGTCGGTGAACAGCACCACGTCGAACTCGCGGGCGGCGATTCCGGCGATCGAGTCGGCGTCCAACTGCTTCTCGAAGACGACCTCGTGGTCGATCCCCGCACGGGCGAGCCCGGTGGACGCGACCGCGGCGCTCGTGATCCCGTCGGCGTCGATGTGGGACGCGAGCAACACCCGGTCGGCCTCGCGCAGCCGGTCGGCGCAGTCGGTCGCGCGGTCGGCGAGGTCGGGGACTGGGACGGCGACTGCCATTACCACCGGTTGGCGCCCGACCGGTCATAAACGCACGCTTCGGGCGCGGAACGACGCGACGGCGACGGCGGCGGCGCCCAGCGGCGCCGCCCGGCGGACGCGGCGCCGAAGGGGCATCAATTGCCGTAACTGACAGTTATAGATGTATGTGGTCGTATGAGCAACAAACATGACACGTGGGTTTTCGACCCGGAGTCTCCACGCCGGCGCCGAGCCCGACGCGGCGACCGGCGCCCGCGCCACGCCGATCCACCAGACGACCTCGTACGTTTTCGACGACGCGGACACGGCGGCGGAGCTGTACGCGCTCCGGGCGGAGGGCCACGTCTACTCCCGGCTCTCGAACCCGACGGTGAACGTCTTAGAAGAGCGGCTCGCCGACCTCGCCGGCGGGTCGGACGCGGTCGCGACCGGCTCGGGGATGGCCGCGTTCGACGCGATAACGACCGTCCTCGCGAGCGCGGGCGACAACGTCGTCGCCAGCTCCGAGATGTACGGCGGGACCGCGACGTACCTCACGAGCATCGCGAACCGCCGCGGGATCGAGGCGCGGCTCGTCGACGCGCTGGACTACGACGCGTACGCGGACGCGGTCGACGACGACACCGCGTTCGTCCACGTCGAGACGCTCGCGAACCCCTCGCTCGTCACGCCCGACTTCGAGCGGCTCGCCGAGATCGCCCACGAGAACGCGGTGCCGCTCGTCGTCGACAACACGTTCGCGACGCCGTACTGCTGTCGGCCGTTCGAGCACGGCGCCGACGTGGTCTGGGAGTCGACGACGAAGTGGATCACGGGCAACGGCACCACCGTCGGCGGCGTCGTGATCGACGGCGGGCAGTTCCCGTGGGACCACCCCGACGCCGACTACGCCGAGCTCGACGGCGAATCGCCCGCGTACCCGATCGACTTCGTCGAGCAGTTCGGCGACGCCGCGTTCGCGAACGTCGCCCGCCAGCGCGGCGTGCGGCCGACCGGCGGCCAGCAGTCGCCCTTCGACGCGTGGCAGACGATCCAGGGGCTGAACACGCTCCCCTTGCGAATGGATCGCCACTGCGAGAACGCGCGGCGGGTGGCCGAGTTCCTCCGCGGCGACGACCGCGTCGACTGGGTGACGTACCCCGGCTTCGAGGACCACGAGAGCCACGGCAACGCCGCGGAGTACCTCGACGGCTTCGGCGGGATGGTCACCTTCGGCGTCGACAGCGGGTACGAGGCCGCAAAGACCTTCTGCGAGTCGGTCGACCTGACGAGTTTCCTCGCGAACATCGGCGACGCGAAGACGCTCGTCATCCACCCCGCCTCGACCACCCACGCGCAGATGGACGAGGACGAGCAGCGGCTCGCGGGCGTCTACCCCGAGATGCTCCGGCTCTCGGTGGGGATCGAGGACCCCGACGACGTGATCGCCGACCTCGACGCGGGACTGGCCGCGGGCGAGCACGTCGCGGCGGGCCGGACCGAGGAGGAGCGGGCCGCGGACGAGGGGGCGGACCGATGAGCGCCGTCCCGACCGACCACGGCGTCGCCTCGCTCGGCGAGTTCACCTTCGAGTGCGGGCAGTCGGTCCCCGACTTCGAGGTCGCCTACGAGACGCACGGCGAGTTCGACGGCGACAACGTCGTGCTCGTCTGCCACGCGCTCACCGGGAGCCAGAACGTCGCGCGCTCCCCCGAGCCGGAGCGGGACGCGGAGACCACCGGGGTCGGGCAGGCCGGGCAGGCCCGGGCGTGGTGGGACGACGTCGTCGGCCCGGGGAAGGCGATCGACACGACCGAGTACTACGTCGTCTGCGCGAACGTCCCGGGCTCCTGTTACGGGACGACCGGCCCCGCCAGCGAGCGACCCGCGGACCTCGGCCTGCGCGAGGAGCCCGACCACGACCGCTGGGGGACCGCGTTCCCGCCGGTCCAAGTTGAGGACTGGGCGCGCGCACAGCGCCGCCTGCTCGACCACCTCGGCGTGGGGCGGCTCCGGGCGGTCGTTGGCGGCAGCGTCGGCGGGATGAACGCCTTGGAGTGGGCGAAGCGGTACCCGGACGACGTCGACCGCGTGGTCGCGATCGCGACGGCCGGACGCCTCGACGCGCAGTGTCTCGCGCTCGACGCGGTGGCGCGCCGGGCGATCCGCGCCGACAAGGACTGGAACGGCGGCGACTACTACGGCGACGACCGGCCGGCCCCGACCGAGGGGCTCGCGATCGCCCGCCAGATCGGCCACATTATGTACCTCTCGAAGGCGTCGATGGAGCGGAAGTTCGGGCGCCGGTCGGCCGGCCGCGACTCCCTGACGCGCGAGGACGGGGACCTCGGGCTGCCGCCGGAGCCGACGGCCGGGTTCTTCCCGTACCGCGAGGTCGAGTCGTACCTCGACTACCAGGCGGAGGGGTTCGGCGACCGCTTCGACGCGAACAGCTACCTCTATCTGACGCGCGCGATGGACGAGTACGACCTCGCCGCCGGCCACGGGACCGACGCCGACGCCCTCGCCGCGTTCGAGGGCGAGACGCTGCTGATGAGCTTCACCGCCGACTGGCATTTCACGGTCGAGCAGTCGGCGTCGTTGGGCGACGCCTTCCGCGAGGCCGGGGTGCCGGTCGCCCACCACGTGGTCGACTCCGACCACGGCCACGACGCGTTCCTCGTCGAGCCGGAACACGTCGGCCCGCCGGTCCGAGACTTCCTCGCCGACGGCGTCGACGGCCGCGCCGTCTCCGACGAGGACGGCGACGACGGCGACGACCCGCGGCCAGACTCTAACCACGCGCCGGTCCACGCGAGCCTGTTTCGGGGGTGAAGAGTCACGATCAATCATGATAACGTTCATAGTTCCAGACCGCGTGAGGTGAGAGGTATGCCAGGCGGACACGCGCAGACCCTGCGACCGTTCATGTGGCGCGCCGAGCGACTGTACCCCGACACCGAGATCGTCTCGCGGACGCACGAGGGGCGGACGCGGCACACGTATGCCGAGTACGCCGACCGGACGGCCCGGCTCGCGAACGCCTTAGACGACCACGGGATCGAGCGCGGCGACCGCGTCGCGACGTTCTGTTGGAACCACACGCGGCACTTCGAGACGTACTTCGGCGTCCCGAACACGGGCGCGCAGCTCCACACGATCAACCCGCTGCTGCCCGACGAGCACATCCAGTACATCGTCGACGACGCCCAAGACGAGATCATCTTCGTCGACCCGTCGCTCGCCGAGAAGATCGCGGGCGCTGCGGAGGGGGCGGAAGAGTTCGACGGCGTCGACTTCGTCGCGATGGGCTCGGAGGGCATCGACGCGCTCAACGCGCCCGCCTACGAGGAGTTCATCGCGGACCACTCGACCGAGTACGACTGGCCGGACCTCGACGGCGACCAGCCCGCCGGCCTCTGTTACACCTCCGGCACGACGGGGAAGCCGAAGGGCGTCGAGTACACCCACTCGATGCTATGGAGCCACACGATGGCCTCCCAGACCCCGCAGGGGATCCCGATGGAGGACTCTGACGTGGTGATGCCCGTCGTTCCCATGTTCCACGTCAACGCGTGGGGGATGCCGTTCACCGCCGCCGCCGCGGGCGCGAAGCACGTCTACCCCGGTCCATCGCCGGACCCCGCGGACCTCGCGGCGCTGATCGAAGAGGAGGGCGTGACCATCTCCGCGGGCGTGCCGACGGTGTGGCTCGGCCTCCGCGAGTACATCGAGGGGGGTAACGAGGTAGACCTCTCGACGCTCGACACCGTGATCATCGGCGGCGCGGCCGCGCCGAAGGCACTGGTCGAGTGGTACGACGAGCGCGACGTGGAGGTGCTCCACGCGTGGGGGATGACGGAGCTGTCGCCGATCGGCACCGTCTCGCATCTCAAAGATGACCTTCGCGACGCCGAGTACGAGACGCAGGTGAACAAGCGCTCGAAGCAGGGGCTCGTCGCTCCCGGCCTGGAGTTCGAGGTCATCGACGAGGACGGCGAGGAGATCCCGTGGGACGGCGAGGCGTTCGGTGAGCTCCGGATCCGCGGCCCGTGGGTCACGAAGGAGTACTTCAAGCGCCCCGAGGCGAACGAGGAGGAGTTCGTCGACGGCTGGCTGAAGACCGGCGACGTGGTCACCGTCGACGAGGACGGCTACATGCAGCTCGTCGACCGGACGAAGGACGTGATCAAGTCCGGCGGCGAGTGGATCTCCAGCGTCGAGCTGGAGAACGCGATCATGGCCTACGACGGCGTCAGCGAGGCGGCCGTCGTCGGCGTGCCCCACGAGCGCTGGCAGGAGCGCCCCGTGGCGTTCATCGTCGTGGCCGAGGGCGTCGACCGCGACGAGCTCGTCGAGCGGATCGAGACCGGGCTCCGCGAGGAGTACCCCAAGTGGTGGGTCCCGGACGCGGTGGAGTTCATCGACGAGGTTCCCAAGACCGCCACCGGGAAGTTCTCGAAGAAGGACCTCCGGGAGCAGTACGGCGACCAGTCGCTCGTCGAGGGGGCCGTCCCGGAAGACGACGCGCCCGAGCAGGAGTAGTCGAGCCGAGCGGGTAGCCGGTCGCTCGGCGGGCTTTCAGTCGTCGCGGTCGCCGACGACCCACTTGTGCGAGTAGCTCTCGCCGCAGGTACAGTGAGCGTACGCGTGGACCACGTCGCCCTCGGCGTAGAGGCCGCCGACCTCCTCGTTTTGCGCCTCGGCGAACGCGAAGATGAACTGGATGTCGTGGTCGGCTTCGGGATCCTCGCTCGCGTCGTCCGCGTCCGGGCCGTCCGCGAACGGACACGCGCCGTCGTCGAGCGAGCGCGCGATCTCGCCCTCCGCGGCCATCGCCGTCTTCGCGAACTCCATCGCGCCCATGCCCGTGCCGGCCTGGAACGCCGACCGCCCGGTCTCGCCGTCGAGGATCAGCCGCACGCCGCCGGCGGTCTCGGTGCCGACCTCGCGCAGCCGGGAGTCGTCGTCGAGGTACGCGTCGCTCAGGTAGAAGACCACGTCGTCGAGCCGCTCGCCCGCGAGGAACTCGTCGAGGTTGCTCATGCCGCCCGGAGGCGCGTGAGCGGTAAAAGGTGTGCGTGTCGCCTCGAGCGGAACCGGCTCCGGTCGCGGGCGATCGCGGAGCGGCGATCCGCCGAGCATATAATAGATCGTGTGGAATCGGGGTAACTGTTAATACGCACCACGGAGATCCGTCGCGTAATGAGCACGCAGAACAGATCCGACGACCGGCTCGCGGAGTGGGCACAGCTGGTCGACGAGGACGTTCCGGAGGAGCTCCGAGAGGAGCGTTCCGTCGACGGATAACTTTCACCCCGCTTCGCGAAGGCTTTAGACCGACGGCGGCGAAGCACCGCCGATGGCGACCGAGGCCGCCGGGATCGACAGACCCCTGCTCGTCGACGACTTCCTCCAGCGGCGCCGCTACCAGCTCCAGCTGGCGGACGCCGCCGCCGACAAACACACGCTGGTCTGTCTCCCGACCGGCCTCGGCAAGACGACGGTCAGCCTGCTCGTCACCGTCGAGCGCCTCCACGAGGCGGGCGGGAAGGCGCTCTTCTTGGCCCCCACGAAGCCCCTCGTCCAGCAGCACGCGGACTTCTACCGCGAGGCGCTTGAGATTCCGGACGACGAGATCGTCGTGTTCACCGGCGACGTGAAGCCCGACGACCGCGCCGCGCTCTGGGACGACGCGCGCATCGCGATCGCGACGCCGCAGGTCGTCGAGAACGACCTCGTCGGTAACCGGATCTCGCTGCGCGACGTGACCCACCTCACCTTCGACGAGTGCCACCGCGCGACCGGCGACTACGCGTACGTCTACATCGCGGAGCGGTACCACGTCGACGCGACCGACCCCCTCGTCACCGGGATGTCGGCCTCGCCGGGCGGCGACACCGAGGAGATCGAGACGGTCTGCGAGAACCTCGGGCTCGTCAACGTCGAGGTGATGACCGAGGAGGACGCCGATGTCGACGAGTACACTCACGACACCGATGTCGGGTGGGAGCAGGTGACGCTCCCGGACGAGGTCTTGGAGATCCGGGACGCGCTCAACGAGGTGATCACGGACCGGCTGGAGAAGCTGAAACAACTCGGCGTGACGAACACGACGAACCCCGACCTCTCGCAGAAGGACCTCAACAAGATGCGGGGGCAGCTGAAACAGATGATGGACAACGACCAGTCGGAGGGGTACAAGGGGATGTCCACCCACGCCGAGGTGATGAAGCTCCGGCGCGCGACCGAGCTTGTCGAGACGCAGTCCGTCGAGTCCGTGCGTCGCTACTTCGAGCGCCAGCGCGAGGCCGCCCGATCGTC
Source organism: Halorubrum sp. SD612 (assembly GCF_002135005.1). Lineage (NCBI taxonomy): Archaea > Methanobacteriati > Methanobacteriota > Halobacteria > Halobacteriales > Haloferacaceae > Halorubrum > Halorubrum sp. SD612. Next base: position 11,175 of record NZ_NEWI01000079.1, read on the forward strand.
GGGCGCGTCGAAGGCGAGCCAGCGCATGGTCGCGGACCCCAAAGTGAGAGAAGCGATGCGGAAGGCGGAGTCGTTCGACGGGCTCCACCCGAAGTTCTCGAAGGCCCGCATCCTCCTTGCGGAGACGCTCGGGATCAACGAGGGCGAGCGCGCTATCTTGTTCACCGAGTCCCGGGACACCGCCGAGGCGCTCGTGGAGTTCCTCTCCGCCAGCTTCGACGTACGCAAGTTCGTCGGACAGGGCGACAAGGACGGCTCCGACGGGATGAGCCAGAAACAGCAACAGGAGACGCTCGACGAGTTCAAGATGGGCGAGTTCGAAGTACTCGTCTCCACCTCGGTCGCGGAGGAGGGCCTCGACGTGCCCGAGGTCGACCTCGTCTGCTTCTACGAGCCGGTCCCCACTGCGATCCGCTCGATCCAGCGCAAGGGGCGGACGGGCCGGCAGGCCGAGGGAAAGGTCGCCGTCCTGATGGCCGAGGACACCCGCGACGAGGCGTTCTTCTGGATCTCACGGCGCCGCGAAAAGAAGATGGCCAGCCAGCTCGCCGAGCTGAAGGAGGCCACCGACGACATCGAGGAGTCAGTCGGCGACGAGGGACAGGCGGGCCTCGACGCGTTCGCCGGCGGGTCCGCGAGCGAGGGCGACTCTGGCGAAGGCGGCTCGGGCGATGACCAGGGTGAGGCTGAGGGCGAAGTCGGTGGTGACGATGAAGGCGAGATCGGCGGTGACGACGAGGGCGACGCCGGCCTCACCGACTTCGCTGCGGAAGCGCGGGAGGGAGAAGACGACGTGGACGACGTGGAGGCCGAGGCTGACGGAGAGACGGAGGTCGAGGGAGAGACGGACGCAGGCGACGACGGCGTCGTCGCCACCGCCGGCGTCGACGAGGGCGTCGAGGTCGTCGTCGACCAGCGCGAGCTCGACTCCTCGATCGCGAAGGACCTCTCGACGCGCGACGGCCTCGTCACCCGGCTGGAGACGCTCGCGGTCGGCGACTACGTCCTCTCGGACCGCGTCGCGGTCGAGCGCAAGTCGGCGGCCGACTTCGTCGACTCGATGCTCGATTCCGACCGGTCGATGTTCGAGCAGGTGGGCGAGCTCTCGCGGGCGTACGCTCGCCCCGTCATGGTCGTCGAAGGGACGAACCTCTACGGCCAGCGCGATATCGACCCGAACGCGATCCGCGGCGCGCTCGCGTCGCTCGCGGTCGACTTCGACGTGAGCGTCCTCCGCACCGAGGGCGAGGAGGACACCACCGAGCTGCTCGCGACGATCGCCAAGCGGGAGCAGGAGACGCGCGACCGCGAGGTGAGCGTCCACGGCGAGAAGACGACGAAGACCCGCGCGGAACAGCAGGAGTACGTCGTCTCCTCGATCGCCGACATCGGGCCCGTGACGGCGCGGACGCTGCTGGAACACTTCGGCACCGTCGAGGCCGTGATGACCGCGCCCGAAGACGACTTACTGGACGTCGACGGCGTCGGCCCGGTGACCGCGGAGCGCATCCGCGAGGTCGTCGAGACCGAGTACGAGTGAGGCCGGACCGGCCGCGGAGTTAGTCGAACCCGCTCACCAGCGTCACCACCCACTGCCCGAGGTCGTACTCCGACCGGACCTCCACGGGCGTCACCCATTTCACCCACTGGAAACCCCGGCGGTCGGGCGCGACCAGTCGGGCGGGCGCGCCGTGCCCGTGGCTCAGCCGCTCTCCGCCCACATGCGTCGCGAGCAGCGCGTCCTCGGCCTCGTCGAGGGGGAGACTCCAGCGGTAGCCGGTGACGGACGTGAACCGGACGTAGGCCGCGTCGTCGTCGATATCTCCGGCCGCGTCGAGCAGGTCGTCGACGCGGATCCCGCCCCACTCCTGGACCGTGTACCAGCCGCTCGTACAGTCGAGCAGCGCCTCCGTCTCGTGACCCGCCGCCAGCTCGTCGGCGGTCAGTTCGACGGCGTCGCTCACGAGGCCGTCGACCGCCAGCCGGTACGCGTCGCGGTCGATCGGGTCGGGGTCGTCGGCGACCCACGAGGTGATCGGGAAGGCGCCGTTTCCGTCGCCCTCGCGGGGCTGCGAGCCGGTGAACCGCCGGTCTGCCCCGGCCGTGTCGAGCGCGTCGTTGATCCCCTGCTGGAGGCGGTAGGTCGTGCCGCCGGCCGCGAGCAGCGCGAAGTAGGTGACTGCGGTCCGACGGCGCTCGAAGTCGACGCGCCGAGGCGGGCGGAACCGGGTGGCGGCGTGCGCGGCCACGAGCGGGACGAGCGCGAGCCCGAACCCGACATGAACGGAGAGGAGCGTCCAGTAGGAGAGCCGCACGTCGAGGCCGAACACCCACATGGTGCCGGTCGCGAGCGCGCCGACCGCGGCGACGAGCGTCAGGACGGAGAGCGCGGTCGACCGCCGCCACAGGTTCGGGTCGGTGAGCCGACGCCGGACGCGGGCGAGCTTCCACCCGAGCAGCGCGACGATGCCGACGCCGAGCGCGCGGTGGAGCCAGAACAGCGGCCACCCTTCCGGGACGCCGACGGTGAAGGAGACCAGCCCGGTGGCCGCCTCGGCGACGACGAACGCGAACAGCGACCAGTCGACCGCGCGCGGCGGCGGCTCCAAGCGGTCGAGCGCGGTTCGGAGTCGGTCCGTCGCGGCCATCTACGCGTGCTATGTGCTAGCGAGACAAAAGGATACAGCCCGCGGAGAATCGCCGTGCTCGCTACAGCTCGTACACCTCGCCGTCGACCGCGAGCGGCTCCTCGAACGCCTCGTCGGCGGGGTAGTAGTGGGCGAGGTGGACGAGTCGCGTCCGGTCGGGCTCGAGCTCGTCCGCGAGCGCGAGCGCCCCCTCCCGGGTCATGTGCTTCGTGCCGAACGTGCGGGCGACGCCGTCCGGCCCCTCGTGTCGGCCGCCGATCGGGTGGTGTTCACAGAGCGAGGCGGGGACGATGGCGTCGGCGAGGAGGAGGTCCGCGCCGGCGAGCGCCTCGCGGGAGCGTTCGGGAACGTCGTAGCTGGTGTCGCCCGTGAGCGAGAGTTTCGCGCCGGTCACCGGATCTCGGACGACGACCCCGTAACAGACGAGCGGCGGGTGGTCGACCGGGACGAACCGCACCTCGAAACCGCAGGTCTCGAAGGGGTCGAAGGGGTCGCGGGCGTGGACGCCGATCCGGTCTTCGAGGTAGTCGTACTTGTCTCGGATCGTCTCCGCGACGCTCTCGTCGGTCGCTGGGTCGGTCTCCGCTGGCGCGTGGACCGGCAGCCCGTCGACGAGCCGGTAGACGTTCCCCAGCCCGTCGAGGTGGTCGAAGTGGATGTGCGTCACGAGGCCGGCGTCCGGCAGCGGGACGTCGGCCGCGAGGAACTGCTGTCTGAAGTCGGGGCTGAAGTCGACGAGCAGCGACTCGCCGGTCCGCTCGTTGGCGACGTGGACGGAGAAGCGCGACCGCGACACCCCGCGCTCGCGGGCCCGTTCGCAGGTGT
>NZ_NEWI01000007.1:0-43091 GCF_002135005.1 Halorubrum sp. SD612
CAGCGGCTCCTCGCGCCGCGTGAACCGTCGGTAGCCGGGGACAAGCCCGACGAGCGGGAGCAGCGTCGCCGCGGCCACGACCGGCGGGAGCGCTCGCCCGACGAGGGCGACGGTCGCGACGGCCGCCGTCGCGCCCCCGAGCGCGTACGCGGCCCGGAGCCGCCGGGGCGACCAGCGCGTCGCGAGCGTCCGCTTCCCGACCGCGGCGTCCGCCCGGCGGTCGGGCCACGTCGTCTCCAGGAGGTTCACGAACACCGTGGCGCCGAACGGAAGCGTCGCGAGCGCGGCGGCGGCGGTGACCTCGCCGGCGACGACCGCGAACCCGTACAGCGGGAGCGCGACGCCGCCGAGGAGCGCGTTCGCCGGCGCGCCCAGCCCGTTCCACGCGAGCCGGAGCGGACCGACGGAGTACTGCCAGCCGACGACGAGGATTCCCGCGAGGAGGGCGGCCGCTGTCGGCGGCAGGAGCGCCGCCTCAGTGAGCCCGGTCGCCTCGCTCGCGACCCCGAGGCCGGTCAGGGTCACGCCGAGCCCGCCGGCGGCGACCGCACCGCGCAGCGCGATCCTCCGCGGGAGGTCGGTCTCGACCAGCGCGCCGCTCCCGCCCGAGAACGGGGTGCGGTCGGTGAGCGCGTCCGTTTCGACGTCGGCGTATTCGTTAGCGTAGTGGACGCTCGCGGCGACCGGTATCAGCGCCGCGAGCCCGAGTCCGAGCCGCGCTGCGCCCCCCGTCTCGCCGTACCCCCGGCCGTACGCCATCGCGACGCCGAGCGCGTACACTAAGCCGATCAGCGCGACCTGCGACGGCCGCGAGAGCCGCCAGAGGGCGGCCGGGACGCGCCGGTCCATCGGTCAGTCGTCGCCCAGCCCGCGGACCTCGGCCAGCAGGTCGTCGATCTCGGGGCGGTCGGCGGGCATCCGACCCTCGTACGCGTACGCGACGACCGGTTCGCCGCCGCGAGCGTCGAGAATCATCGCCACCGGCATCCGCCCGACGAGGTCGTGGAGCGAGCCGAGGACCCCGAACCGCACGGGCTGGTCGTACGCGTCGCTCACGTCGGTCTCGGGGTCGGCGAGCAGCGGGAACGGGAGGTCGTACGAGTCCTGCCACGACCGCGCTCGGCCCACCGGCTCGGGGAGCACGGAGACGACCGTCGCGTTCAGTGCCTCGAACTCGTCGTACCGGTCGGCGATCGCTCGGACCTGCTTCCGGCAGTTCCCGCAGTGGTAGTCGCGCTGGAACAGGAGGACGATCGCGTCGGTGTCGGGGTCCGCGGCCGCGGCCGACAGTGAAAATCGGTCGGGACCCGCTCCCGCGTTCGGCAACTCGAAGTCGGGGACCGCCTCGGCGGACGTCCGAGTGTCGCTCATGGCGCTCGCTACGCGCTCCCGCCGCATAAACGGGGAGTCGGTGTGGCGCGCCGCGCGCGGAACCGGGACAAATATAGGTCAATGACACTCGTTCACGTAGTATGACCGAACGGAGCGGGACCGCCGGCTCGCCCGTCGAAGCTGCGAGCGGCGCGGCCGCGGAGCCCGCTCCGGTCGACGCCGCGCGGGAGTTCCTCCGGGCCGTCCGAACGGACGGCGACGTCGACGCGGCCCGACGACGGCTCGACGCACTGCCGCCGGCCGCGCTGGACGCCCTCGACGCCGCGGAGCAGCTGGCGTTCTGGATCAACGTCTACAACGCCGCCACCGGGGACGCCCTCCTCGACGACCCGACGCGGCTGTCGAACCGGCGCCGCTTCTTCGCCGCGTCCGTCGTCTCCGTCGCCGGCGCCGACCTGAGCCTCGACGAGATCGAACACGGAATCTTACGCCGCTCGAAGTGGAAGTACGGGCTGGGATACCTGCCGGACCCGTTCCCCTCGGCGTTCGTCCGCCGGCACCGCGTCGCCGATCCCGACCCGCGGATCCACTTCGCGGTCAACTGCGGCGCCACCGCCTGTCCGGCCGTCTTCGCCTACGACCCGGCGACCGTCGACGAGGCGCTCGACCACGCCGCCGAGACGTACCTGCGAGGCGAGACGGTCGTCGCGGACGGCACCGCCCGCGTCCCGCGGCTCATGCTGTGGTACCGCGGCGACTTCGGCGGGAGGAGCGGGATCCGAGAGCGGCTCCGGCGGTACGGGGTGATCGACGCGGACGCGACGCCCGAGATCCGCTACCGCGAGTACGACTGGACGCCGTCACTGGAGCCGTTCCGCGGCGGGGAGTGACTCTCGCTCGCTCGCGGCCGCCGAGGCCGTTGGGGCGGGCTTTTTGACCTCCCCCGCCGACGACCCGGGTATGACCGATCTCGACATCGACCTCGTCCTCGTGCCCGTCGACGGCAGCGAGGAGTCTCACGAGGCAGTCGATTACGCCATCGCACTCGCGGCGGAGTACGACGCGAGCGTCCACGCGCTGTACGTCCTCGACGAGGAGGTCGTCCGCGCCATCGACCACGGCGTGGTCGACGAGAGCGAGGTGGCCGACGACTCCGAGGCGTTCACCGACTCCGTCGCCCGCCGCGCGGAGACGGCCGGGGTCCCCCACAGCAACTCGATCGCCTACGGCTTCTCCACGTCGGTGAAGACCGTCCACCCGGGAAGCGTCGTCCTCGACACCGCGGAGGAGTTGGAGTCGGACTTCATCGTGGTCCCGCGCGAGCCGGTCTCCGGCGACCCCGGCGAGGTGCTGGGGAAGGCGGCAGAATATGTCCTCCTGTACGCGAGCCAGCCCGTGCTGTCCGTCTGATGGTCGGCGGCCTCCTCCCGGCCGGCACGACCCTGCCGCCCCTCCCGCACCTCCTCGCCGTCCTGCTCGCGACTGGCGGGGTCGTCGCCGCGCTTCGCCGCCGCCGCCCCGCCGTCACCGGTCGCCGGGTGCTCGCGCTCGCGCCGTGGATGGCGCTCGGCTCCGCCGCGCACGTCCTCTACGTCGTCGACGCGCTCCCGCCCCTGATCGCGCCGCTTGCGGGCTCGCCGACCGTCTACCTCACCGTCGGGTCGCTGGCGGGCGCGGCGTGGCTCGCCGCCGACGCCGCCCGTCCCGAACGGGTCGGGGGCACGCTCGCGACCACCGGCGTCGCCCTCCTCGTCCCCGTCGTCGCGGCCGCGGTCGGGGCCGGACTCTCCCCCGTCGGCGCGCGCTGGTCGGCCGTCGCGCTCGGGCTCACCGTTCCGATCGCCGGGGGCGCTTGGCTCGGGCTGACCCGCTTCCGGCCGGAGGTCGCGGTCACCGGCGGCGTCGGCGCGCTCGCCGTGTTCGGGCACGCGCTCGACGGCGTCTCGACCGCGGTCGGGACGACGCAGCTCGGCTTCGGCGAGCGCACGCCGGTGTCGCGGATCCTCTTAGAGATCGGCGGACTGCCCTCGCTTCCGGTGATCGGCGACGGGTGGCTGTTCCTCCTCGTGAAGCTCGCGGTCGCGAGCGCCGTGGTCTGGCTGTTCGCCGCATACGTCCGGGAGACTCCGGGAGAGGGCTACCTCCTCCTCGGGTTCGTCGCCGCGATGGGGCTCGGCCCCGCGGCGCACAACCTGCTGTTGTTCTCTGTCGCCGCCTGACCGGGGGCTGCGGGTCGTAACGCCTCACCATACGGCGAGCGCGAACACGACCGCGACGCTCGCCAGCATGACGGCTTGGACGAACGCGCTGGCGAGGACGCCGACGGCCGCGTACGCCGCCTGCCGGGCGGCCGCCTCGGGGTCGTCACCGTTCCCGTAGAGGGCGACGACGAAGACGGTCCCGGCCAGCCCGACGACGAGTCCGATCGGTCCCAGCGGGATCAGCAACGCGATGCCGACCAGCGTCCCAGCGACGACGGTCCGGGTCGACGCGCCGCCGAGCCGCCCGGAGACCATGCCGGACAGCAGGTCGACGGCGGAGGCGAGCAGCGAGACGGCGACGAGCGCGACCAGGACGGCGAGCCCCGGCTCGGCGAAGCCGGTGGTGTACGCGTAAGCGAGGACGGTCAGCGCCGCGAGGACGCCGCTGGGCACGAACGGAGCGAAGGCGCTGGCCGTCCAGACGACGAGCAGCGCGATCGCAAGTCCGGCCGCGGGAGAGACCATACGAGGCAGACGCGTCGCGCGTTCAAAAACGCGTCTACCGTCGCACCGTCTCGGGTCCCGTCACTTCGGGACGTACACGAGGGGTTCGTACCGGTGGGCGGCGTACGGCTCGGCGTCGTCGGCCAACGAGAACACGCTCTGCGGCCACGTCCCCAACACCTCGTGGATGCGTTCGTACGAAAGCAAGTTCTCGCCCGCGAGAACGAGTTCGAACCGATCGGTGAAGCGCTCGGGGTCCCACACGGCGTCCTCGCCGAGGTGTTCGTGCGGCGCTTCCGCGATCCGGTTGTAATGGGCCCGCGCGAGCCGGTTGTGGTAGTTGAAGACGAGACACCCACCGGGTTCCACCGCGCCGTAGAGGCGTTCTATCGCCCGTGCGATGTCCGCCACGTAACACAGCGTGAACAGACAGGAGACCACGTCGAACCGGCGGTCAAGGTCGAACTCCGGAAGGACCGCCCGCTCGAAGGCGACCTCGCGGTCAGCTTCGCGTGCGCGTTCGCGGTTCGCCGCGAGGACCGCCTCGGCGGCGTCGTACCCGACGACGGTCGTGTCCGGGTAGCGCTCCGCGACCTCGAACGCGAGGTCGCCGGGCCCGCATCCGACATCGGCGTACGCGTCCGGGCCGTCGCGGAAATTGGCGTCCAGAAACTCGACGAACGGCTCCGCGACGAGGTCCGCGCTCGGCCCCGTGTCCTCGCGCACCGCCTCATCGGCTCCGTCCCAGTACTCGCCCCAGTCGATAGTCCCCGCGTATTGGGTCTCGGTCATCGTTTCGTGGAAGTGATATTTTTGGCGTTCCCCGACCTTTCGGTCGGTTGTTTCGGCCTCAGTCCGAGAATAGAAAAGGAATCGACGAGCAAAAAACTTACCAAAAATATTTACTTTACTGTTTGCTTACTATTTCGAGACGGAAAGAATTATATTTTGGGGTCCCGTAGCCGCGTTCCGTCGGACTCGTCCGTAGAACCCGTCGAAACCACTGTCCGACCACGCGTCGACGCCCGTTCGAACGAGGGCGACCCTCTCCGAACAGTTACAGCCCGTTCGGGCAGTGTTCTGGCCCGATCCGCGTGGCCCGCAGAAGTGTGCGTAAACCCGTTCTGACGCCGTCGATTCCGGTCCGGTTCGACGCCGTCAGTCCTCTTCCTCGACGACTTCCGGGTCCTCGATGGCCGACTGGAGGGAGTCGAGCCCGTTGACCCACTCGGAGACGAGGCCGTACTCCAAGTCCTCGACGAGTTCGATGTCGAGCGTCTCGCCGTCGATGACGCGCGTCCCGGCCTGAACGACGTAGCCGAGCGCGGCGTCGAGGTCGTCGCCCTCCTCGGCCTCGGCGGCCGCGCGGACGAACTCGCTCACGTCGCCGTCGACGACGCCGCCGACGAGATACTCCTCGGCCGCGTAGAAGACGGGGACGAGCGAGGTCTGGACGCCGTCGATCAGCATCACCTTGTCCTCGTCGTCGAACTCGACGTCGGCGAGGACGATGTCGCGGATGTCGCGGACCTCCTCGACGGCGCGGTCCTCGTCGATGCGGTCCTCGTCGAACGCGGCCAGCACCTTCACCACGGCGATCGCGGCGTCGTCCTGAAGGTTCAGGAGGAGTCGCGCGGAGTCCTCGTTCTCGGGGTCGATCTCCTCTTCGGCCAGCCTGTCGAGCCAGTTCTGCCAGCGTTCGTCGGTATAGAACGTTTCAACGGCGTCGTCGTCGGTCATGTCCCGTACGTCGCCCGGCCAACTCAAATGCCTTTCCTATCGATCGCCGCCCGAGAGACCGTCTCACTCGCGTGAATCCTCGGATTCAGGACTCGCGTTCCAGCGTCGCTTCGGTGTCGATCCCGTACACGGCCCGGGGAGTCTCGACGTGCGCCCGGCGGACCGCCTCGTCGTGTCCCGCCTCCAGCAGCCAGCGCACCCGGCGCGGGACGGTCTTCGGCCCGAGGACCATGCCCGGACGGTCCGGGTCGTCGACGAAGTCGGTCTCCATCAGGAACGGCTCGCCCGCCTCGGCCGCGCGCTCCAGGCGATCCTTGTCGCTCATCACGCTCGGCGTGACGCCGGCGAGTTCGCCCGCGGCGTAGTGTTTGACGACGCGCGACGGGTCCAGCCCCGACTCCTCGGCGACTGCGGCGAGGTCGGTCAGGTCCTCCGTGGCCTCGGTGTGGAGCTGGACCGCGCAGTCGACCTCCGCGCCGAGTTCGAACGCCCGCCGCGTGACCGCGTTCGACGCCTCCCAGACCGCGTCGCTCACGTCGTAGTGTGGGCGGCCGGACTTCAACGCGAGCGCGTCGCCCTCCGCGACGTACTCGCTCGCGACCTCCAGCCCGCCCCGCATGAGGTCGCGGGCCGCCTCGGGGGAGAAGTCGCGCTCGTCGACGAGCCGGCTGATCAGCCCGGGGTGGACGCCGAGGACGGGCCACGCGCGCCCTGGTAAGACCTCCGTCGCGGCCGCGACCGTCTCCAGCGTCTCCTCGAAGACGGCCCGGAAGTCGTCCGGCTCGTCCGGCTCGACGCCCAGCAGCCACGAGGGCTTGTTCACCACGAGCAGGTGGGTGCCGCCGAGCCGGACGAACTCCTCGACGGCCTCGATCCCGCGGCCGTGTCGGGGGTCGAGGTGGAGGTGGTCGTCCAACACCGGCGTGCCGAGGTCCTCGCTCATGGGCGACCGTTCGGCCGCGCGCGATTAGAAGGATCGGTCCGCGGCGATCGGGGGCACGGGGACCGAGAGGGCGACGGACTCGCCGCGCCCGCTCAGTCAGCGCGGTTCGCCGCGAACTTCCCGTCGGGCCGGGGGACGGTCACGGCGGGGAGCTCGGCCTCGATGGCCTCGCGCCGCCCCTCGAACTCCCCGGGCAACACCAGCCGCTCGCCGAGCGCGTCGAGCGGCTCGTCGCTCGCGTAGCCGGGGTCGGCGGTGGCGAGCTCGAAGAGGACGCCCGCGAACTCCCGGAAGTAGACCGAGCGGAACCAGTGGCGGTCGATCTGCTGAGTTGGGCGCAGCCCCATCGACGCGACCGCGTCGCGCATCCCGGACTGGTCGGCGTCGGTCGGTGTCTGGAACGCGACGTGGTGGACCGTGCCGCGGCCGGAGCTCCCCTGTCGGTCCGTCTCGACGACGTCGACGTACTTCCCGACCGGGCCGCCAGCCGCGAAGCGAGTCCGCTCGTTCCCGGCCGCGTCGTCCGCCTCCGTCTCGGCCGCCGTCAGCCCCATCGTCCGGAGGAGCCGTTCGGTCCGCTCGGCGTCGCCGAGCCACAGCGTCACGGAGTGGAACCCGCGGATCGCGGCCGACTCGGGGACGAACGCGGTCCACGCCGTCGTCGGATCGTCGTCGGGAACCTCGACCGCGACCAGCTCGACGGGGAGCCCGTCGGGGTCGCGGAAGGGGAGGACCGCCTCGCCGAACCGCTCCTCGCGGGCGTCGTAGTCGACGCCGCGCTCGTCGAACCGGTCCTCCCAGTAGTCGAGGCTCCCCTCGGGCACCCGGAACGCGGTGCGCGAGACCTGACCGGCGCCGACCTCGCCCTCCGGGAGCTCCGTCCACGGGAAGAAGGTCATGCTAGTGCCGGGCGTCCCCTCCGCGTCGCCGTAGAAGAAGTGGTACGTCCCGGGGTCGTCCTGATTGATCGAGCGCTTCACGAGCCGGAGGCCGAGCGTCTCGGCCCAGAAGTCGAGGTTCCGCTGCGGGTCGCCGGCCACGCAGGTCACGTGGTGGATTCCGGGCGTCGGCGCGGGGCCGTCGCCGGTTTCGCCGTCTGTCGAGTCGGGTCCGTCGGTCATGTTACCCCGTAGGTCCCGGACCGACTTGAATCGGCGCGGACACGGATGTTACCGGGTCCCGGCGGCGGTGAGCCGGCGGGGCGACCGGTCACCGAGCCAGCGCCATCGCCCGCTCGATCCGCTCTCTGAGCGCCTCGAGCCGGTCGCCCACGGCGCCGACCGCCGCCAACACCGGATACGTGACGTCGAGGTCCTGGTAGCAGTACCCCGGGAGGTCGAGGTCGCCGTCGAGCGCGAGCCGGCGCGTGTGTTCGGCGAGCACGCGCTGGCGGCGCGCGGCGATCCGGTCGCAGTCGTCGCGGAGTGCCGCGGTCCGGGTCCGGCAGGCGTCGAGCGCGCCGAACCCGGCCGCCGCGTCGTCCCCCTCGTCGCCGAGTTCATCGTCGATCGCCGCGATCTCGGACCGGATCGGGTCGAGGCGGGACGCCGCGCGATCGATCGACTCCAGCTCCGACTCCACGGCGTCGAGGAACGCCTCGCGCTCCTGGACCGCGGTCTCGGCGGCGCTCAGCACCGACCGCTTGTACTCCTCGCGGAAGCAGTCCGTCCGGGTGAGCGCGTACGCCAGCTCGGGGCCGAACTCCTCGGCGACGCTCCGCTCGTAGGTGTCGTCGTACTCCTCGGCGTAGTGCGGGACCGACATCACCGTGGCGCGATACGCGTCCCTGACCGTAACGAGCCGAGAGCCGGGGGCCGCGGCCGCGTCGCCGCGACCGCCCGCCCCGTCGCCGACCGCACTGCGCATCGCGTCGGCGACGCCGGCGAACCCGCCGGGCGCGGAGGCGTCCGCGGGACCGGTGCCCCCGCTCTCGCCCGGAATCGACGACACGCGGCTCCGGAACGCCCGGAACGCCTCGCGCTCGTCGACGACCCGGCGCCGCTCGACGCGGAGCGCGGCCCGCGCCGCCCGGATCGGATCGCTCCCCTCGTCCGCGTGAATCGCTGCCATGTGTCGCGGCACGGCGACACCTCCCATAAACGCTTATATGAGACGTATCCGCCACATCGGACGGCTCCGGAGGGGTATATAGCTCTCGGGCCGGGGACAGCGACTTTCCCGCTCCGCCGCCGATCGGCGGTATGGAGAAGGTGGCCCTCGCCGAGGCGTTCGGCTCGTTCGAGGAGACGTGGTCCCCGCGGCTCGCGGGCGAACTCAACGGACAGGCGGTCAAGCTCGCGAAGGCGGACGGCGAGTTCGTCTGGCACAGCCACGCGGACGCCGACGAGCTGTTCTTCGTTCACTCCGGGCGGCTCCGGATCGAGTTCCGCGAGGCGGACAATGTCGTGCTGGAGGAAGGCGAGCTCACGGTCGTCCCGCGCGGGACGGACCACCGCCCCGTCGCCGAGCCGGAGGCCGAGATCCTGCTGTTCGAACCCACCGAGACGCGCAACACGGGCGACGTCGAGACCGACGAGACCGTGACCGACGTGGAGCGGCTGGACTGAGTCACGAGACGACGGCGCGCGCGAGCGACCCGAACAGGGGGAGCGCCAGTCCCGCGCCGACCGTGAGGTAGACGACCGGACGCATCCCCGGCACCGCGGCGGCCGCGGAACCGAGACCGACCGCGAACGCCGCGAGCGCGACGATACCCGCACCGAGCGCGTACGCGACGCCCCGCCGGACCGTCGGCGCGACGAGCGACGCGAGCGCGCCGGCGGCGATCAGCCCGAGCCAGTGGACCGTCGCGAGCGCGACGCCGACTCCCAGCGCGGCGACGAGCGCGACCGCGTGAGAGCGCGGCTCCGTCCGGACGCGTCCGAGGAGGGGCAAGGAGTCGTCGGGGGCCGGCGCGTCGTTCGGGGACGGCGCGTCGCTCACTGCGACCCCTCCGTCGGGGGCTCGAACCGAACCGCCGGTTCGCCGCCCGCGCCGAGCGGCATCGGGCGCTGGTCGTTACCCAGCCAGCGCCGGAGCTGGTCGTCGTAGTGTTCCGAGAAGTAGTCCCCGGAGTTCCCGCCCGGGAGGACCGCGGTCGCGTCGGTCCCCGGGCGCACCACCATCCGCCAGCTCGACCCGACCGCGGACTCGACGCGGTAGTTCTTCACCGTCGCGGGCGAGCCGTCAGCGGACAGTTCGTCGTAGTTCAGGAACGCCGCCTCGCCGCCGAGGGGGTGGGTCATCGCCCGCGTGGTGTTGTAGTCGCCGTACGTCTCCCAACCCTCCTCGCCGATCTCGTCGAGCGCGTCGCGGAGGGCCGCGGCCGCGAGGTCGCCGCGCGAGCGCCCCTCGAACAGTGGGTCGTCGTCGGGGAGCCGCGCGAGCGTCCAGTCGCTCGGGTAGTAGGACTCGCCGAGGCCGCCGTCGGAGAAGGCGGGCTCGAAGACGCGCTCGCGGAACTTCGGCAGGTACCGGGCGAACAGCAGCGCGGCCCGGGAGTCCCGTCGCATTCGGTAGTTCCACTCGTCGAGGGCGTCCGCGGCGTCGACGAGCGGCGGATCGGGGTCGTCGCGGTCGCGGACCGCGGCGACCAGTTCGGGGACGAGTTCCGGGCTGCGCCCGTCGCGCACGTCGTTCTGGAGGGCGCGGTGGAAGTCGGGGTCGGTCGACCCCTCCCCCCCGTCGATCGTCCCCTCGAGACGGTCGGCGATCCGGGCGCCGCGGTACGGGGTCGCGTAGTCGACGCCGACGTAGTGGATCGGGTCGTCGATCGGGCGCTGGTTGGCGGTCGACAGCGCGTCGGGGTCGATCGCGTGCGGCTTCTCCGCAAAGGGGACGAACCCCTCCCACGACGACTCACCGAACGGCTCGAACCCCGCCCACTCCCCCTCGCCGGCGGAGCCGTCGAACACCCGGTCGCCGTCGACGACCTCGCCGTCGGTGCGGCGGATCGGGAGTTTCCCGGTCGCGAAGTAGAGCGTGCGGCCGTCGGCGTCGGCGTACACGAGGTTCTGCGTGGGGAGATCGAAGTTGCGCGTCGCGTCGAGCAGGTCGTCGATCCCCTCGCTGCGTCCGTACGCCTCGATGGCGACGGTGGTGCGCGTCGCGGTGTGGCCGGTCCACGCGACGCCGACCGTCTGATCCTCGCGTTCGATCAGGGGGCCGTGGACGGTTCGCCGCACCCGGACCTCCCGGTCCTCGCCCCCGGCGACCGGGATCGTCTCGCGCTCGTCGACTTCGAAGGGGCGCCACTCCCCGTCGTACTCGTAGCGGTCGCCCGCCTCGTCGATATCGTACCGGTAGCAGTCCAGCACGTCGGCGCCGAGGTTGGTGAACGACCACGTGCCGCGGTCGTTCGCGCCCGCGATGACGAACGGGACGCCCGAGAACGTCGCGCCCCGCACCGACCGCTCGGGGGTGTCGACCGACTGCTCGTACCACAGCGGGGGCGCCTGAAGCGAGAGGTGCGGGTCGTACGCGACGATCGGGCTCCCGCTCGCGGCGTGCTCTCCGGAGACGACCCAGCTGTTCGAGCCGACCCCCGTCGGCGACTCGAAGCCGGAGAGCCAGTCGGTCAGTTCGGGGTCGACGGGGTCGGCGCCGCCCTCAACGTTCGAGGTCGCCTCTAGGTTCGGCGCGCGCTCGCCCGCCCCGCGAAGGCTCTCGGCGCCCCTCCCCTCGGAGAGCCGCGTCTCGGTCCCGTCGAGGATCGGGTCGTCGTGGTCGTACCGCGTCGGAAACAGCGTCTCGGCGCGCTCGGATCCGAGGCGGTCGGCGACGAGCGCGCGCCGTAGTTCGGCGAAGCTCCCCGTGAGCGTCCACGAGGTCTGCTTTTCCATCAGCATCGAGTCGACGGGGGTCCACGGCTCGGGCTCGTAGCCGATCAGCTCGAACTCCAGCGGGAGCGGTAGGTCCTCAATCGCGGCGTTGACGCCGTCTGCGAACGCCTCGACGAGGGGCCCGGCGCGCGTCTCGGCGACCGCGTCCCACGTGGCCGCGGCGGCGTCGGCGAACCCCATCGCGACGTTGAACTCGTCGCTGTCGAGCGTCGCCTCCCCGATCACCTCCGAGAGCCGGCCGCGCATCACCCGCCGCTGGAGATCCATCGCGAACAGCCGGTCGAACGCCTGACAGTAGCCGACCGCGAAGTACGCCGCGGGCTCCTCGTCCGCCTCGATCTGCGGGACGCCGAACTCGTCGCGGGCGACCGTCGCCGCCCCGTGCGGGCTCTCGACGGTCTCCGGGAGGGACCGGTCCGCGGCGTCCCACGCCTCGCCCGACAGCGGGGCGAACGAGTCGAGGAGGTCGGCCGCGTCGCTCGCCGCCAGTCCGGCGCTGCCGGCCGCGAGGACGCTCGCGAGGACCGCGCGGCGCGTGGTGTCGCGTGTCACCTCACGACCGACGACCCGATTCCTCATTATAATTTGGATCGGATCGGGGAGGTTCACGTATCCGAGCGTGAGCAGTGCACGACGGCGAAGCCGTCAGTACGCGCGGACTCCAGTCTGCGCGCTCTCGGACACGCGTAAAAAAAGCCGCGGCGGCGCTACTCCTCGGCGGCGGGCTCTTCGACCTCCTGTTCTTCGGCTTCCTCTTCCTCTTCGGAGCGGGCGGCCACGAGGGCCCCGCTGGCGACGCTGTACATCGGCTCGTCCGGCGAGTGGACGCCGCTGATGGAGAACGGGATGTTCGCGTCTTCGAGGTGGTCGGCGAACAGATCTTCGAAGCCGTTGGGGCTCGAGGTCCCGCCCGTGACGACGACCGGAACGTCGAGGCCCTCCTCGATGTCCTCCTCGTCGACCTCGCTGGTGATGTTCTCTATCACGTAGTCGAGCAGGTTCTCGTAGTAGATGGCGAGCGCCCCCTCGACGCCCCCCACGTCTGTCCGGAAGTCCAGCTCGAAGTCGTCCTCTTTAATCGAGGTCACCTTGTCGACCGGCGTCCCGGTCGCCTGCGCGGTCTGCTCGTCGACCCAGTCGCCGCCGCGGGCGATAGAGAACTTCATGACCGGAACCGCGTAGTACGCCAGACAGACGTTGGTCATCCCCGCGCCGAAGCTGATCCCCAGCCCGGTGAAGTTGTTGTCGGCCAGCTCGGAGTAGATGACCGCCATGCCCTCGTTGATCGGCTCCGGGTCGTACCCCATGTCGCCGAGCATCGACTCCAGCGTTTTCTCGTGATACAGCGTCGAGAGGTCCGAGTCGATGGGGTCGGCCGGACTGGAGTAGTAGAGCCGCTCGTTGTGCCGCGACGGCTCGCCGACGACCTGCTCCGTGATGAGCTTGATCATCGGGATCGCCGAGGACTCGTCGCTCGAGAGGATCCCGTGTTGCATCGGGCGACGGGTCTCTTGGTTGAAGATGTTCGCGAAGTTGAGGGCGTCGTCCCCGACGACGTACACCTGATCGTCTTTTCGGATGTGGAGGACCTCGCTCCGGGAGAGCATCTGCTCGGCCATGTCGCTGTACTCGATCTCGACGAACGAGTTCCGCTGTTGCACGAAGACGGTTTCTGCGCCTTCCTGACGCGCAGAGAGAATATTCATCGTGCCAACGTCAAGTCCCTTGGCCATACGCTAACCTCAAAGCGAATCCACATAAGTTTTCGTAGGAAGACAGGATGCTTAGAACAGCCCGCGGATCCGGTCGATGAGCCCCTCGCCGGTCGCATCGGTCTCCTCCTCCTCGCGCTGCTGTTCGCGGAGCTCCCGGAGCGCGGCCGCCTGGTCGTCGGTCCCCTCGCCGCTCGCGGTCTCGACCTCCCCGCCCTGGAGGCCCTGTAGCTGTGAGACCGCGTCGGAGACGTTGCCGTCGCTGGTCCGGGTCTCGATCCCGGAGTCCGGCAGATTCTCGCTGTCGATGTCGTCGATGGCGCTCGTGTCGAGGTTCAGCCGTCGCGTCTCCGTGCGGCTGACGCCGCCCCAGGAGAGCTCCGCGTCGTCGAGCGCGCTGTCGATGTCGGACCGTACCTGCTCGTCGCTGACGGTCTCCGTCTCCTCCGCGTCCGCTTCGGTCGCCTCGGCCTCGCCCGTCTCGTCGACCGCGCGCTCGACCCGGTGGGCGACGAGGGCCGCGCCGGTCGCGGCGACCACGAGCGCGATACCGACGCTGTAGAGGGCGATGACCTGCGCGCTGTAGTCCGGCGGCACGGTCACGTTCCAGTCCTGCGGGTAGGCCCACACGAAGAGGCCGACCGCGACGAGGTCGATCACCGAGCCCGCGGCGGCGACGTACAGCATCCGCTTGTCGACCGGCAGCAGGACAACGATTCCGAGCAGCAGCGCCGGGAATCCGACCGCGCTGGCGACGCCGGCGACCTCGCGGATCGCGTACGAGGACGACGAGGCCGCCGGCAACGTCGCGCTGTAGAGGAACACCACGACGCTGACGGCACCCGCGACCAGTCCGACGAAGAAGAGGCCGAACCCGGCGTACACGTCGACGGTCCGGTCGGGGTCGCCGATGTATCGTCGGTAGTACCGGAGGAGTTGGTTCGAGTCGGTCGCCTCGCTCATACGGGAGCGTTCCGCCCCGACTGTAATCATTGTTCCCCCCGACCCTAGTCCTTAACAACTCCGCGACTGAGGTTCAACTGATCAACAGTGGAGCCGGACTGTCCACGGTGTGGCGACAGCCTGACCGCGTTCACGCTGGCGGGCGTCGAGGCGCTCGCGTGCGAGGCGTGCGGCTACGTCGGCGTCGAGGCCGATCACTCCGGCGATCGAACGGTCGTCGAGAGCTGGGACGACGCGCTCCGGCGGTTCCACGAGGAGTCCTGACCCATGCCATCGATCGACATCACCGACGACCAACGCGACCGCATCGCCGCGCTGCGCGAAGCGCTCACCGACGCGCACGCCGACAGATACACCTCGGTCACACTGCCCGACACCGTGGCCTACCTCCTCGACCTCGCCGACGCCGTCGACGACCCCGACCGCCGGGCGGCGGTCGATACCAACCGATCGGAGGCCGACGACGACGACGGCGGGTTTCCGCGGGAGCGGCTCGAAGCGCGGCTTCGCGAGCGTAATCGCCGCCACAGCGACGCAAACCCGGACGACCCGATGGACCTGTACAGCATCGCTGCGGAGTACGACGTCTCGGGCCGCAGCAGCATGACCAAGGGAGAGCTCGTGACGGCGATCCTCGACGTCGCCGAACGGCGCTACACGGCCCCGTTCGCGCCGGTCGACGTCGAGCTACCCGACGCCGACCACGACGGTGGCTCCGGAGCAGACACCGACTCCGCCGAGGGCGGTTCCGAAGCGGACCACGACGACGACGACGGTAGTCCCGAAGCGGACCACGACAACGCCGAGGACGGCGGCGACGAGAGCGATACCGCCGCCGAGTCCGACGCTGACGACCAAGCCGGAGACGACGGTCAGCTCAACGCGATGTTGAGCCTGCTCGAAACGCACAGCGACAAGTGGGACTCGGCCGACGGCGACGCCCGCTACGAGGTCGAACTGCCGGACGGGAGCGTCGAGACCGCGCGCACCAAAGACGACGTTCGCGCGGCCCTGTTTAAACACTACTAACGATGCGACTGCTTGACACACTCAGATCGTGGCTCGGCCTCGGCGGCGACGGCGACGGCGACGCCGACGCCGACGGAGACGGGGACCCACACGCGAACGCCGAGGTCGATACCCCGGCCGCCGACGAGACCGACGGCTCGGCCGCCGGCGAAACTGACACCGAGGCCGCAGCGGAGCCGAAACTCGATCCGAGCGGCGTGACCGAAACCCGGGTCGAATCGACGGACAGCGCCGTCGACGCACTCAAGCAGGCTCGTAACGAAGGCGGCGACGACGACACCGGGGCGACTCCTGCCGACGGTCCGAGCGCCGGTGCCGATCCGTCGACCGAACGGCGCGACTCCGACGCGTCCGCGGACGACGACTCGTGACGCCACTCCCGCCTGTGAACACCGCGGCTTCCTGTACCGGGGAAGCAGTCGTTCACGCTACGCTGAGGCGGCTTCTAACCTTTATCAGTCCGACCCGCGTAGATACATGCGGTGTGTTCACGTGAAACTCGCATTGATCGGGGTCGGACAGGCAGGTGGGAAGGTAGTCGACGAGTTCCTGGCCTACGACGCACAGACGGGCGCAGACATCGTTCGGGGAGCGATCGCCGTCAACACGGCGAAGGCGGACCTCAACGGGATCGACCGCCTTCCGGAGGACCGCCGGATCCTGATCGGGCAATCGCGGGTCAAGGGCCACGGGGTGGGCGCGGACAACGAACTGGGCGCGGAAGTGGCCGAGGAGGACATCGACGAGATCCAGGGGGCGCTCGACTCGGTGCCGGTCCACGAGATCGACGCGTTCCTCGTCGTTGCGGGGCTGGGCGGCGGGACGGGATCGGGTGGCGCACCCGTGATCGCGAAGAACCTCAAACGGATCTACACCGAACCCGTCTACGGGCTCGGCATCCTCCCCGGCAGCGACGAGGGCGGGATCTACACGCTGAACGCCGCCCGCTCGCTCAAGACGTTCGTCGACGAGGTGGACAACCTCATGCTGTTCGACAACGACGCGTGGCGCAGTTCGGGCGAGTCCGTCGGAGAAGGGTTCGACGCGATCAACAGGGAGTTGGTCCAGCGGTTCGGCGTGCTCTTCAGCGCCGGCGAAATCACCGAGGGGAGCGACGTCGCCGAGAGCGTGGTCGACTCCTCCGAGATCATCAACACGCTCAAGGGCGGCGGCATCTCGTCGCTGGGGTACGCCGACGTCGAGGTCGACGAACCGAAGCGGTCGGGGTTGCTCTCGCGGTTCGGCAACGATTCGAACGAGGGGATCGACAGCACGGAGGCCACCAATCGGATCACGAGCCTCGTCCGGAAGGCGACGCTCGGTCGGCTCACTCTGCCGTGTGAGGTGAGCGGGACGGAGCGGGCGCTGCTCGTCGTCGCCGGGCCGCCGGAGTATCTCAACCGGAAGGGCATCGAGCACGGTCGCAAGTGGCTCGAGGAACAGACCGGGTCGATGGAGGTCCGCGGCGGCGACTACCCGCGACGCGGCGAGGGAACCGTCGCGGGGCTCGTCCTGCTCGGCGGCGTGACGAACGTCCCGCGAGTGAAGGAGCTTCAGCAGGTCGCGGTCGAGGCGCAACAGAATCTGGGCGAGATCACTGACGAGAGCGAGGACCGCTTCACCGAGCTGATGGATAGCGACGGGGAGCTGGAGTCGCTGTTCTGACCGTCATCGCCTACTCGGAGCCGTCCTCCGAGGCGCCTCGGGCGGGGCCCGCCCCGGCACCCGGCCCGAGAGCGTGAGACGCACGCGCGGCGGCGATCACGCGGACGCGGTCGGCGAAGTGCTCGATCCGTTCCACCGACCCGGGGCTCTCGCATGCGAGCGGCCCCGAAGCGGAGTCGCTCGACGCTCGGTGCCGGGAGAGCGACCTCGTCACCGATACTCGGTCGACGGCCGCCCGTCGGCGAGGATGTCGAACGACTCCTCGATGTCGCCGAGCACGAGCAGCGCGTAATACCGGAGGTACGTCACGACGGGGACCTGTGAGAGCGTCCCGACGACGAGCAACGCGACGCCGAACAGCACCGCGAGCGGGACGAGGAGGGCGAGTCCGAGCGGCGACGTCACCGAGACGGTCGCGTGTACGATCGCGACCGCGACGAGGACGGGGACCAGGAGCGCGAACGCGACGAGCGCGACCGCGATCGAGACGACGACCCCGGTGGCGACCGTCAACAGGAACGCGACCGCGACGTACGCCAGGTACTGTTTCCACGCCGCCCTGACCGACGGCCAGAGGCGACGCCACGCCGCGACGACGCCCGAGTCCGACTGAATCATGAGCGGCACGACGAACGCGGTCGTGAACTCCGAGACCAACGCGTACCCGGCGCTGATGAGAGCCAGCACCGGGAGCCCGACGAGGAACACCGTGGCGGAGCGCGCGGGGTCGCGCCCGGTCAGGACGGGAACGGCGAGCAGTGCGACCCAGCCGCCGAACAGCGCGAGCATCGGGAGTCCGATCGCGACTCGGAACCCGAACAGGCGGATCCCCTGCCGCCAGCGTCGGCGCCAGTGGCGTCGGAGCGACACCTCGCCGGTGCGGAGCGACTCGATCAGCACGAACTCCATGACCGCTCCGACCAGGCCGAACAGCCCGAGGAGCAGGAGGCCGACGGCGACGACCGCGGCTGCGAGCGTCAGCAGCTCGACCGGGAGCCCGGAGGGAATTTCGCCGGGAGAAACCTCTCCCGTCGGAGCCGACGTGCTGAACTGTGTCGTCGGGAAGCTCACGCCACCGCCGACGAAGAACACGACGACCGCGAGCTTCAGCCAGCGGCGCACGGTGACGGGCGTCAGAAACGCTCGAGTGACACCGAGCGCTTCCTCGACGTTTTCGACTGCGTGGAGGGCCATGCGTCGAGGTACACGGATCGCGTAGTTAGCCCTTCTGGTGGCTTCCGTCGGGACTTACCGCGGCGCCTTCAGGTGCGGGTAACCTACATCCGTCGCCCGACCGTACGAGATGCTGATGGAGGTCGCGCTGATCACGGTGGGTGACGAACTGCTCTCGGGCGACACGGTGAACACGAACGCCAACTGGCTCGCCGCCGAACTGAGCGAGCGCGGCGTCGCCGTGGCACGGATCCTCTCGATCCCCGACGACAGGGGGGAGATCGCCGACCGAGTCCGGGAGTACGCCGCGGACTTCGACGCCGTAATCGTCACCGGCGGCATCGGCAGCACCCCCGACGACGTGACGGTGGAGGCGGTCGCGGACGCGTTCGACCGCGAAATGGCCGTCACCGACCTCACGCGCGAGTCCGTCGAGCGCCGGCTTGCGGCGATCCGCGAGCGGGTCCCCGACCGCGAGTTCGACGTCGACGTCGAGGCCGAAGCGGCGGTCCCCGAGGGGAGCCGCCCGCTGGTGACCGACGCGGGGCTCGCGCCCGGCTGCGTGGTCGAGAACGTCTACGTCCTGCCCGGCATCCCGGACGAGCTGAAGGCGACCTTCGAGACGGTCGCCGACGAGTTCGCCGGGGACCGCCGCTCCCGGTTCCTGTACACCGTCGAACCGGAGTCGAACATCGTGCCCGCGCTGCGGGAGGCGATGGACCGGTTCGATGTCGCCGTCGGCTGTTACCCCGACCGCGAGGCGGACCACAACCGGCTGAAGGTGACCGCCACCGACGACGACGCGCTCTCGGCGGCCGCGGCGTGGCTGCTGTCGAACGTCGACGCGAGCGAGACGCCGGTGTCTCGCGACTGGTGACGCGGGCGACGCGGGCAACGCGGGCGAGACGACTCAGTCCGCGGGCTGTCCGCCGTCGACGGAGTCGGTCAGGCCTCTCGGTCGCCGCGATGTCCGCCACCATGACGCTCGCCGCCTCCTCGGCGAAGCGCAGCGCCGAGGCGCGGCCGATGCCCGAGCCCGCACCGGTGACCGGCGCCGTCTTTCCGCCGACTCCGCTCACGATTCGATGTCTCGGTCCCGCCGGCGCCTCAAATCCCTTCAGGAACAGGGACCGACAGCGTCGAGCGGTAACGGCCGACCATCGCCTCCGGTCGCCCGTCCGGACCGGTGGGTGACCAGCGAAAAGAGCGTATTGGCGCGAGCGACTCGGTGCCACGGCTGCTCCGCGACGTCTCAGCCGTCCGCGGCGGGCGTCTCGTCGGCGGGGCTGGCCGAGATCCGTCCGCTGCTGTGGACCGAGACGACACACTCCGAGAGAACGAACTTGACCACCCCGGTCGAGGGCGTCGCCTCCCCGTCGCCCTCGCCGAACAGTCGGCTGAGGGCCGCCGCGTGCGCGCGGTCGTACCGGGACGCGACCGTTGAGCGGGCCGTCCCGGTGGCGTTCGAGACGGCCTCGGTGACGGCCTCGTAGAGGGCCGACTCGTCCCAGTGAGCGAGCTGGCGGTCGTGCCACAGTTTCGTCGATTCGTCGGCGGATCGGGGGTTGCGGGTCATTGGTCGAACGCGGGCGTCGGTTCGCCCGTAACTTCTACTGAACGTTCGGTAAGTATCAACCTTTCGTCCGCGTTTGGCGTCGAAGGGGGCGACTCCCCGTCGGTGTTCGGAAGCCGCCTCTAGCGCCGTATGACGGGACTTCTGGCAGGTAGACGACTTCGAGACCGCGGAAAGCGCTCTCGGCACACACCCAGAGACGCGGACGAAGCACCTTTACCTACCGAACGTTCAGTATTTGATATGGCACGCGTTTCGCTCCGAAAGAATCCGCTGCTCGCCGCCCTGTTGGGGACGTTGGCCACCGGGCTCGGCCACCTGTACCTCCGGCGTTGGGTCCGCGCCCTCGGGTGGCTCTCGGCCAGCTTCGCCGCGACGGTCCTGTTCGTCCCCGAATCGACACTGTCCGCCGTGAGTTCGGGGACGCTCGTGGACCCGTTCTCGCTGCTCCCGCTCGTCCTCGTCACCGGTATCAGCGTCCTCGACGCGTACCTCGTCGCGAACGCCGAGCGTCGGTCCGACGACGCTCGGGCGAGCGATGCGGCGAGAGCGACGGAGGCGGACGAATCGCCGGCCTGTCCCGCCTGCGGGAAGCCTGTCGACCCGGACATCGGGTTCTGTCACTGGTGTACGACCGAGTTCGAAGCCGTCGACGACGCCGGCACCGGACGGGTCGACGAGCGGGGAGACGAGTGACGATGGCCGCCGACGCACCCGAGCGGGACTGGAGCGCCGCCGAAGCGGAGATCATGGAGGCGACCTACCGAGCGCTGCTCGAACACGGCTACGCCGGGCTGTCGATCTCGCGGATCGCCGCCGAACTCGGCAAGTCCAAGGCCGCCATCTACTACCACTACGACGCCAAAGACGAGCTCCTGGCAACGTTTCTCGAGTTCGCCGTCGACAGGTTCGAAGCGACCGTCGCGACCGAGACCGGCGACGAGCCGACGGCCGACCTCGAACACGTCATCGAGAAGCTCCTGCCGCTCCAACCGGACGAGGAGCAGCGCCAGCTCCAGGCCGTCTTGGTCGAGCTCCGGTCGCAGGCCGTGACGAACGAGGTGTTCCGCGAGCAGTTCACGCGGATCGACGACCGGTTGGCGGCCGCCATCCGGGACATCGTCGAGCGCGGCATCGACGAGGGGACGTTCCGCGACGTCGACCCGTCGCGGGTCGCGGAGCACGTCTTGGCGACTGTCAACGGCGCGATGTACGCCCGCGCGACGACCGACCGCGAGAGCGCCGCGGCGGCGACCCGGGTCTCGCTCGCCTCGTACATCGACTCCGAACTCCGGCGTCACCGGTGAGCGGAGCGGTGACACGACCGCGCGGAGACGCGTAGCTCTCCCCGCGACGACACGACAGCATCATGTACACTATCGCAGACCTCCCGATCGACAACCGACTCCGGACCGTCCAGTACGACCTCGAGCTCGAAACGGCCCTCCGCCGGATGTTCGAGAACGACTACACGCAGGTCGGCGTCGAACGCGACGGCGAGCTCGTCGGGATTGTCACCTACCGATCCGTCGTCCGGACGCTGCTCGCGTTCCACCAGCTGGACGTGGGCCACAAGACGCTGGACAAGATATCGGTCGGGGCGGCCGTCGAGGACGCGCACACGGTCAGCGAGGACGAGACCGTCCTCGCGGTGTTCGACGCGCTCGCGGAGCACACGTACATCGTCGTCGACGGGGGCGAGGCGTGGCAGATCCTGACCGACTACGACCTCCTGACGCGGCTGAAGCGGATGCTCGAACCGTTCCTGCTGATCGAGTCGATCGAGATGCGGCTTCGCGAGCTCCTCGCGCGGGCGTTCGGCGACGCGCTGTCAGACGAGCTGGCCGCGACGTTCGACGAGGACCACCCGCTGCCGACGCCGGCGTCAGTCGACCACTGTAGCTACGCGCACTACGCCCAGTTCATCTCCATCCACTGGGCGGAGTTCGAGCCGATCTTCGACGACCAGCAGGACGTGATCCGCGAGCTCGTGCTCGAAATCGGCGACATGCGGAACCGACTCTTTCACTTCCGGGTCGACGACCCGGAGGAGTTCGACCGCGACCTCCTCCGGTTCGGCCAGTCGTACTTCTCTTCGGTGTGAGTCTCGCCGAGCGCGGAGGCGCATCGTCTCCCAGCCCGGCTCAGTCGGGCTGAACCAACTCCATTCCCTCTCGGACGGCCTCGCGTCGACCGAGCAGCGTGACGTGGTCGCCGCGGTTTACCACCGTGTCCGCGCTCGGCACCGCGACCGACTCGCTGTCGCCGTCGCTGAGAACGGCGATGAGGCAGCCGTCGGGGAGCATCGGACCCACCTCGCGGACGGCCTTACCGATCAGTTCCTCGTTGGTGACCTCGATCTGTTGGACGTCGCCGGTCTCCCCGATGTCGGTCATCCAGTGGGCGAGGTCCGGTCGCTCGATCTGATTGTCGATGGCCCACGCGGCCGACATCGCGGCCGAGATCGTACTCACGCCTAGGTCTTCGAACGCGTCGACGTTGTCGGAGTTGTTCGCCTTCGCGAGGATCTTCTCGACGCCGAAGTTCGTCTTCGAGAGCTGCGCGACGAGCAGGTTCGTGTCGTCGTCTCCGGTGGCCGCGACGAGGATCTTGGCGTTCTCCGCGCCGGACTTGCGCAACACCTCCGTGTCCGTCCCGTCGCCGATCACGGCGGCGAAGCCGTCGTTGCGGAGCGATTCGACCGTCGCCTCATCTTCCTCGATGATGACGACGTTTTCGCCGCGGTCTTCGAGGCGCTCGGCGAGCGCGCGGCCCACCTGTCCGCCACCGACGATGATGACTCTCATGGGTATCACGTTGAGGTACTGCGCGATGTACCGCGCCAGCCCGCCCTGGACGAGGGCGGTCACGAAGATGACGAGGAACACCGTCCCGATCAGCAGGTCCGCCTGCTGCGCCAGCGCGGGGTCGTTGAGCTCCGTGGCGGCCGCCCGAAGCTCGGTGGCGAACAGCGTCGCGACCGACGCGGGGATGATCCCGCGCGGCCCGATCGCGCTGATGAACAGCCGCTCGGAGAAGGTGAACCGGTCGCCGACGGTCGAGACGAACACGAGCAGCGGCCGGATCACCACCGCGACCACGACGACCACGCCGAGCCCCGCGAGCCCCACGTCGAATATCGCCGCGGGGGGGAGCTGCGCGGCAAGCGCGATGAACACGAACGCCAGCACGAGCAGCGTGATGTCGCCCTTGAAGTCGGTTATCTCCTCCTTGTATGGGATGTCCACGTTCCCGAGCGCCAGTCCGGCGGTGGCGGCGGCGGCGACGCCGGCCTCGCTCGCCAGCTGGTTCGCCCCCGCGTACGCGGCGAGCGCGCCGGCGAGGGCGAGCAGCCGTGCGTTCCGCGGCGCGGCCCCGGGCGACAGGTCGACGTACCGGAGCAGGTAGTAGAGGATGCCCGCGACGATGAGGCCGACGAGCAGCCCCTCTCCGAGGCGGAGCGCGAACCCCTGAATCAGTCCCTCGCCCGCGACAGTCGGGTTCACCGTCTCGAAGAGCACGACCGCCGTGATCGCCGCCGTCACGTCGTTGACGATCCCCTCCGTCTCCAGGACGGCTGCGACCTGATCGCGGACGGGGACCACCTCGAGGATCGGGGAGATGACCGTCGGGCCGGTGGCGACGAGCAGCGCCCCGATCACGAACGAGAGCTCTCACGGGAGCCCTTCGAGGACTCGGACGGCCACCGCGGTCCCGACCAGTGCGATGCCGGCCCCGACCGTGACGAGTCGGACCGCCGCCCGGGGCGCCTGCCGAATGCGCTCGAACTCGAGGTGGAACGCCCCCTCGAAGACGATGATCGCGACCGCGAGCCCGACGATCGCCGGGAGCGAGTCGCCGAAGCTCTCGCTCGTCACGATCCCGAGTCCCGGTCGACCGATCGTCACTCCGACGAGCAGAAAGAAGATGATACTCGGGACGCGGAGCCGAGCGGCGAGGATCTGCGCGAGGACGCCGAGTCCGATGATGCCGGCGACGAGCGGGATCAGAAACTCCTGTGACACACTCGGTCCTCCGTGCCCTGACTCACTTTTTGCTGGATTATAAGTCAGTTGGTGCGTCCCTCGGCCGCCGACTCGGCGCCGATTCGCCGCCCGTTGCGCGACGACCTGCCCCCGGACGTTCCGTTCCGCTGGCGACGTGTGAGCCGCCGGTTCACCGTCCGTCCCTGTCGAACGCCAAGAGAGGGATTACGCCGTCTCCACGAGCCGGTCCGCTATCCGTTCGAGTTCGTCAGCCTCGCCGACGGCGCCGAGCCACCGATCGGGAAGCGTCGATGCGCCGAACCGCGCACCCGCGACCGCACCCGCGATCGCCCCGATCGTATCGGCGTCTCCGCCGCGATTGACCGCGGTCACGATTGCCTCCTCGGCGCTCTCGGCGGACAGCCCGTCGTGGAGTGCCGTCCGTAGCGAATGAACGACGTAGCCCGACGTCTCCGGGTCGTCGAGCGAGTCTCCCCGAGCGAGCGGCCGAAGCGCCGTGACGAGTTCAGCGGGTGCGTCCGTTCCCACGTAGTCGAGCGCATCCCGTAACGGCGCGTCCGCGTCGTCGAGGAGCCCAGCCACCGTGAGGTTCAGGATCCCGCACCCGTACGTACACCGCGGATCGGCGTGCGTGATCCGCGACGAATCCCGGCTCACCTCGACGAGTCGCTCTCGGTCCGCCGCGTACGGAACTGCGAGCGGCGCGCACCGCATCACGCTCCCGTTCCCGGCGTTCTGCCCCTCCGGGCTGTGTTCCCAGACGTGCCGGCCCGCCTCGTCCCACTCGCCGCCGTGCTTGAGTCGGCTCAACGACTTCATCGTCATCCGGCCGATGTCGAACGGGTCGCTGTCGTACCACGCGACGAACCGCTCCGCGATGTCCGCCGGATCGAACTCCCCCCGCTCGACGAGGCTCCGCGCGATACACAGCGCCTGCTCGGTGTCGTCCGTGATCGTCCCGGCGGGCTGGTTCCACGTTCCGTGGCCGACCATCTCGTCGAGTCGCCCGTGACCGGTACGGATCCCGGACGCGGACATGAACTCGACCGGCCGACCGAGCGCGTCTCCACAGGCGATCCCACAGAGGACACCGCGGGCCCGATCAACGTCCATACGTCACACGACACGAGCCCCCACGAA
Organism: Halorubrum sp. SD612; assembly: GCF_002135005.1. NCBI lineage: Archaea > Methanobacteriati > Methanobacteriota > Halobacteria > Halobacteriales > Haloferacaceae > Halorubrum > Halorubrum sp. SD612. Next base: position 24,824 of record NZ_NEWI01000007.1, read on the forward strand.
AAGTGTCGGGTGACGCGCACCGGCTCCGGCAGCTCTCGCTCTCGCAGTCGACGGTTCTGGTCGACCCGTCCGCCGTCGGCACCGACCCGGCCGTATTCGTTCGTGGGGACGCCGGTCCCGATCCGAACCCGGATCGAAATTCAAATATCCGAACACCTGTAACAAGATATGTTCAAATGACAGAGGAAAGCAGTTCTACCCGGGTTCCCAGTCAGCCGGTCGTCGTCCAGGAGGACACCCATCAGAACGAGGTCCCGGACAACATCGACTCGGAGCTGTACTCGGCGGACAGCCCGGACAACTCGTTCCACGAGTTCACGATCGAGCGCGGAGACGAACTCGTCGAGGCGCTCCGCGACAACGGCTACACGGTGGAGTTCAGAGAGTGAAAGCCTACGGATTCTCCGACGCACAGTGAATCTCCGCAGCGGACGACGCGTCACTCCGAACGAACTGCCGAGGGTGGCCGCTTCGCGTTCATCGATGCTGCGGTTGCCGATGCTGCCTTCACTCGGCGCCCGTATAACGCGTCACCGTTCGAGGAGCTCTCAGGGTTCGCTTCCGCGGTGCGGAACGCCGGGGTAAGTGTTAAAATGCTGCCTTGTCAATTAACATACCATATATGAAGATTGAGGTTAACGCCCTCGGAGAGTTTAATCGCCTCGCTCATGACGGGTCGAAACAGGCCGCGAACTCACTCGGACAGTTGACCGGTGTCCGGCCGACGGTCGAAGCGACGAGCATCGATCTCCTCCGGCGTCGAGATATCATCGCTGACCTTCACAATCAGGATCTCATCGGCATTTCGAGCGAATTCTCCGGGGGTATCGCTGGGACAGCACTGCTCGTCTTCAACGAGGCGGGCGCGAGGACGCTCGCGAAGAGCCTTCCCGGTGACGGCGCCGAGGCGATCGGTCTCGAATCGCGGCTCACGGAACTCGGAAACATCATGCTTAGCGGGTTCATCGACGGGTGGGCGGACTATCTGAACCAGGCTATCGATCAGCGCCCACCGACGTACCTGACGGGAGGCGGGACGGACATCATCCCGGACGCGACGCCGATCGATCAGGCGTCGAATCAGGTGCTGACGGTGAACACTACGTTCGAAACGTCGAGCGCAGTCGTCGAAACGACGGCGTACGTATTCCTCGAGGAGGCGTCGTTCAGGCATATTCTCGATACCCGGCTCACCAGCGAGTCGACGCCGATACCGCTGGACAAGCTCCAGGTGTTCAGCCGAATGGCCGCGAAGGGCGGCGACACCGCAGGCGACAGCATAACGATGATGACCGGGATCGACACGTCGGTCACGGTCAGCCGCATGAGCTTCCTTCAGGTCGAACAGATCGGACCGCGACTCGGTGACGAGCAGCAGGTGGGCGTCGTTGCGAAGCTAACCGGCCTCCCCACCGGCTACGTCCTTGTCCTGTTCGACGAGCCCTCCGCCGAAACGATCGCAGAGGCGATGGGTACCGGAGCGGTCACCGACGGATTCGACGGAATTCACGAGAGCGCGATCGAAGAGATCAGCAATATCATGATCAGCGGATTCGTCGACGGGTGGGCGAACGTGCTCGGCACGTCGAACCAGCATACCCCTCCGGAGTTCGTCCACGACTTCGCGTCGGCTATCGTCGATCCGATAATGCTGGATCTCGCGACGACGCAGGAGTACGTGTTCGGGTTCGACACCCTCATTAAAACGGCTGGGGACGCCGTGAGTTGCAAAATACTCGCCCTCCCACGGGCCGAGGAGCTCAAGGAGGCGCTCGACGAACTCTCGGTCGGCGAACTGTCCGCTGACGTCGAGGCAGAAATGGAGGCCGACCCCGAGTCCCTGTTCCAAGAGCACGTCGAGTAGCGCTTTGGGTGCGGTGGTGTCGTCCGAAGTCATCGCGTCGCCCAGCGGCTAACGGTCGACCCGGAAGTCACGAATCCGCCGGTGCGCTGGAACGGAGGGCGACTGGAACCACCGGCTTGAACAGGCCCGCTCATCCCGTGCGCCGGCGGCTCTTCTCGTCGTTGGCGAGATTCGTCTCCGTCACGGCGAGGTCCCGCGGCGTCGATCGTCGCACGGTGAGGTCATCTCTGCCGGTCGTCTCGCCGGCGTCGAGACTGTATTGTGCGAATTGTACATAAGCTAACGGGACCAGCGATGAACGACGTGCCGATTTTCATCGTTCACGCACACACGGGCGAGGGGGCCACTCCATTTCTCTGAGACGCGTCTGTGAGGTCGCGATCTGAGACCAAGCCGTCTCCGAGACCGGAACTCCCCGACTACGTCGAGGGAGCGGACCGGCCTACCGTGGTTTCACCACCGCATCGCAGTCCGGACACTCCGCGAAGACACCCGTATTCCCGTCCCCGTGGTCGTACTCAATGATCTTCCACGCCGCAGGGATCTCGCGGTCGCAGCTCGGGCACTGTCCGAGCGGCGCCGAGCTGTCGGTCATTAGGGGGGGGGAAAGGGAGCGTGCGACTCTCTTTCCGTCCACCAGTTCGCGGTTAGCTGGATTAAACATTCGGCAGAAATGTGTCGTAGACACACAAGCACTCGTTCGGTTCTCGCTTCGATCTATTGCCCGACAACTCCGAGGGCCCACGCGACCGTCGGCCGAGACTTCACCGGTGGGCCCCCGCTGAACAGTGAGTCACTTCGCAGTTAGGGGCGTTCGCCGCCTCGCGTTAAGTTTGACGTGAATTGTGGTAGACGGCGACGGCTTCGAGCCAGTTTTGAGCTGTCTCTAACGCAACATTGCTAAAACTATTCGTAAACGATGATGTTCGTCGTTCTATCTCTCAAAAGACACGTTCGATGGCGTTCCGATTTCCATGTTGAATGACTTGAAATCGATAGCCATCTTCAGCGAGTACTGATCCGAGATAGTCTGCGTCATCGACGAGGAATTCGACGTTATCAAGCTGATAGCGCCGGTGGAGCTCGGTGAGAAACCATCGCGTCGTCTGTTTATTTGCGGTTGGATAGAGGCTCACGTGGAGGATCTCGTTCGTCTGTGGATCAACCGCGCCGTACAGCCAGAACTGCTGGCCGTGGAGGCGGATCATCTTTTCGTCAACCGCGAGTTGATCCTCTGAGACGGTCGAGACCGGCTGTAAATCAGCTTTATGAACCCAATTATGGATCGCCACATGACTTCGCTTGATCCCAAATAGTTCAAGATATTTACTTACCTCACGTAGTGACATACCGGCCAAGTGACAGCGGATCCCTATTTCAATCGCCCAGCGTGGAGTTCGATCTCGCTCCACAAACGACAAGTCGATCCACGCGATACGTTCGCTGAGGCGGTCGAATTCTGCCATAGACACTCAGAACTCGTCCGCCTCATCCTCTAAGTTAACGCGACCGTTCGCCGGGTGCGTAGTCCGTCCGCTCTCGACACATACCTCCCGACGACCGGGCGGCCCGTCTCACGCCGGTCCAGAGACGACCGGCGGGACTCACCGATCGGGGCCGAGACTGAGTCGTATCCCGGCGAGGCCGGCAAAGAGGAGCGCCCGTCCCACCGGCCCCAGCGGGGTGGTCGGGGGCCTCGGCCCGGAGAGGCTCAGGTCCCCACCGGCGCGACGCCGACGAGACTCAGTGCGACCCCCACCCCCATCAGCTCCGGATTCATGTCGAGCGAACGATTGCGGCGACACGACGTGAAGTTTGACACGGTTTCTGTCACGCCGCCGGTGAGTGGCCTGGGTGACGCGCGGAACGCGATCGGCGGGAAACGCGTACGACGCGGTCCGGTCTGTCGAGCGCCGTCGGAGTTCAACGGCGACAGCGTACCGGACGCGCTTCTAGCCACTCCGCCGGTCGGCGCCGGGTCCTGGATCACACCGAAGGTCGGCCTCGGCGATGTGATACCGCACACGACACCGATCCACTCGACTCTCGCAGTCGCAGCGACCGACTCCTCGGCTCCGCCGTCGCATCAGAAGGCCCTTAACTAATCAGTTAGTAAGTTGAGACAGAACGAAATGGGATCGGAGACAAAATCCGAGATCATCGACGCGACGAATTCGGTGCTGTGTGAGCACGGGTACGCCGGCCTCACGGTACAGAAAATCGCCGACGAGGCGTCGATGACCACCGCCGCGATCCACTACCACTTCGACACGAAAGCGGAGTTGCTGAACGCGTTCCTCGACGACCTGATCGAGCGGTTCAAGACGAAACTCACGTTCGAGGCGACCGACCCGCGCAACCGGCTCACAGCGTTCCTCGACCACGCCTTCACACCGTCGGATCCCGCCGCCGACGGCTTCCCCGTGGCGATGATGGAGCTGAAAGCCCAAGCACCCTTCCAGGAACTGTACCGGGAACGGTTCCTCGAACTCGACGACATCGTGTGCGAGGTCGTCAGGGAGATCGTCGCCGACGGTGTCGACGGCGGACACTTCGCCGAGACTGACCCGGACGAAGTCGCCAGGCTCGTCACGACGACGATCAACGGCGCACACGCCCGACACGTGGCGCTCGGTGAGCCGCTTGACGACACGCGTCGGATGCTCGAAAACACGCTGGAACTCCACCTCGGCTGGCAGCCCCGATCGGAGGTGGTCGCGTGAGCTTCTTCAAAGGCCAAGAGGAGCTCAACCTGACGGAGGGCGGCATCGTCAAACCGCTGTTTTTCCTCTCGCTTCCCATCGTCATTACGAACCTGATGCAGACCGCCTACAACCTGGCGGACACGTTCTGGCTCGGCCAGTACTCGACGGAGGCGCTGGCGGCCATCTCCTTCGCGTTCCCGATGGTGTTCCTGCTCATCTCGCTCGGGATGGGGCTCTCGGTCGCCGGGAGCGTCCTCGTCGCCCAGCACACTGGCGCCGAGGAGACGGAAAAAGCCGAGTATGCGGCCTCGCAGACGGTCTCGTTCGCGTTCATCGCCTCGGTCATCTTCGGAGCGATCGGGTATCCGTTCGTCGAGGAGTTCCTCGCGTTCCTCGGCGCCTCGCCCGAAGTCCTCCCCGGCGCGACGGCGTACATGCAGGTGGTCGCGCTGGGCTTGCCGTTCATGTTCGGATTCTTCGTGTTCATCTCGCTGATGCGCGGCGCGGGCGACACGATCACGCCGATGCTCGTCATGTTCGGGACGGTCGTCATCAACGTGATCCTCGACCCGTTCCTGATCAACGGTTGGGCGGTTGGCCCGATCGCGTTCCCGGAACTCGGGATTCAGGGCGCCGCTATCGCCACAATCTTCTCGCGGGCGCTGGCGATGCTCGTCGGCCTCTACATCATGCTGTCGGGAACGCGGGGGATTCAGATCAACGTCGCCGATATGAAGCCCGACCTCCAGTATCTCCGGAAGATCCTCCGAATCGGCGTCCCGGCGTCGATCGAGGGGACCGGTCGGGCGCTCTCGATCAACGCCCTGCTGATTGTCGTGGGGCTGTTCTCGACCTCGGTCGTCGCCGCGTTCGGTATCGGAACGCGGGTGTTCTCCGTCATCTTCCTCCCCGCGATCGCCGTCGCGCGCGGCGTCGAGACGATGACCGGGCAGAACGTCGGGGCCGGCAAGTACGACCGCGCACAGGAGGCCAACTACGTGGCCGCGAAGGGACTGTTCGGGATCCTCGGCGTCGTCGGCGTCGCCATCTTCTTCGTCCCGACACCAATCGTCTCGGTGTTCACCGACGACCCGGCCGTGCTCGATGTCGGTGCGCAGTTCCTCCGGTACGTCGCGCTCTCGTTCGGGTTCATCGGGATCCAGCGGGCGTTCACGGGCGGCTTCCGCGGCGCCGGGAAGACCCTGATCGCCGCCGCCATCTCTATCACGGCGCTCGCCGTCATCCGGCTGCCCGTTTCCTACGTGGCCTCGCAGGGCATACTCCCGACCGACCTGTGGTTCCTCGGCCAGCCCGACGTCCGGGGCATCTGGATCGCGTTCTTCGCCTCGAACGTCGCCGGGGCGGTCATCGCGTGGCTGTGGTTCCGACGCGGGACGTGGCGTGCGGGCGACGTTCGCGGGACGCCGGACCCCAGCGGCTCCGAACCGGGACCTGAACCGGACGACGCTGAGGCCACCATCGGGGACGACTGATCACTTCAGCCGTATCCGAAACGCACCGTCGACGCTTTCGGCCCCGTGGACGGTCTCGGGGCCGCGCGTCGCGGCGCTCGCCCCGTACACCGGTAGAACTGGGCAGTCGCCGCAGCGGGCGTTGTCACGCACAGACGCGGAGCGGGTCCACCTGCGCCGATCGCTCGCTACAGCGCGGCGCGCGCCGGTCAGACCGATGAGACGGAGACGGACCCCTCGGGTTTTCGGCGGACGACCTCCAGCGAATCAGCGCTCTCGATCAGGACGCCCTCGCCCCCTGCCGAGCGGTGGTTCATCCGGATGATGTTCCCGCAGACCACGTTGCCGTTCCGAACGGGGTCAACTCGCTTCGTGTGGCCGACGATCTGTGGTGGGGCCGACGGGTCCAGGTGCGTGAAGTCCAGCCAGCAGAGCCCGGCATCGGGGCCGCGGCCGCCGTCGCTGCCGAGGGCGAACACGCGGCCGTGTCGTCGTTCGAGCCGCTTCTGTACCGTTCTGTCGTCGCCGTCGACGGCCAACAGCTCGCTCGCGGCGTTCCGGACTACGTCGTTTACCCTCGTCACGTCGAACGGCTCGTTCTGTCCGGCGTGACTGTAGCGATACTGATATCCCTCGAAGGCGGCCGTGACAGCTCCCTCGCTGGCTCGCCGGAGAAACTCGCGCCGGTCCGCCGCGTCGAGGCCGGTGGAATACGCACCCGGCCACCGGACGAACGACGGGAGCAGAATAGCCAACTCGTGATTCCCTAACTGGTATCGGACCCGCCCGGGCGGGGCTTCCTCTTGGAGCCGCCAGACCATCTCGAGACACTCCTCGTTCGCCGGCCCCCGGTCGATCACGTCGCCGTTGACCACGAGTACGTAATCGTTGTCCGCCCAGTGGAGCCGGTCAGACTCATCGGCCCGTACGAGGTCCGGATACTGCCCGGAGTCACCGACGGCGAGCAGCGCGCTTCGAGCGTCCGTGAGGTAGCCGTGGATATCACTGACGTGTACGATCAACGGGTCGCTGGAGGTTCGTTCGACAGTAGCGGGCGGAACACTCATCTCGGTACACCTTGGTCTTCGACCCCCGAAGTCGTTTGGTGGAGATCGAGCGGACCGTGGGTGATGTAGCGTGATTTATTAGCGTGACTCTCTCAGGTTGAGCAGACCACGTGACGACGTGCTGTTGGGTAGAGTGTCATCATGGACCGAACGGACTTGACGCCGGACCCGAACGAGCTGCTCGAGGCGGCGCTCACAGATCCCGAATCGTTCGACGCCGCGCGGACCGCGCGGGTCGTGGCGCAGCTCGAGCACGACGACGAGGGAGTTCAACGAGCCGCGTCGTGGGCACTTCGATTCGTGTCCGCGGAGACGCCCGAACTCGTCGACGCCTGTGCCGGACGGTTCCGACGAGCGCTTCGCGATCCAGCGGCCCGGTCGGTCGCGCTTCGAACTCTCGCGGTGCTCGATGACCACAACCAGGAGGCGGTCGCCGAGATCATCGACGGGGCGGTCGAAGCCGGGTTGATTGACGAGTCACTTGCCATCCGGACTGTCGCCGGCTATCAACCCCCCGAGTTCGAATCCGGCGGGTCAGTGATCGCGGACGAAGGGGACGAAGCGATCTCACCGACCGAACCCGCCGTCGCGGCGGACCGAGAGGAGTCGACCGGCTCCGCGGACGGCGAGGACGCGTCGCCGACGCCCGGACATCCCCCAAACGAGCCCCCTGCGAAGCCACCCCGACTCGACCGATCGCTGACCGAACACAGGTCAAGAGAGGCTGCTGAAGCAGCCGGCGATTCAGACGCCGAGCGCATCCAATTCGCGACGAGCGGGCGCGAATTCACAGCGACGTGCCGCCGGGGTGTGATCGCCAGCGGTATGCATGACGACGCCTTTCGGGACGCGATCGAGCGGTGGCGTCGGATCGACGATCATGACGCTGTCGCACGCGTCGTCGACGCCGGAACGCGCCCCGTACCGTGGCTCGTTTCTGAGCGGGGCGCACCGGGGCTCCTCACCGAGAGAGAGACGCCGGTCTCACCGGCTGAAGCCAGGTGGATTCTGTTACAGATCGCCGACGCGGTTCAGTACGCACACGCTGCGGGCGTGCTTCACGGTGCGATGTGGCCGGGCGTGATTACTGCGGTCAACGCCGTCGAAGACCCTGACGCGTGGGCCTTTCCGCGGGTCAGCGACTGGGGACTGCGGGAAGTGTTCGGGCCGGAGACTACGTTCTCCGAGATACCCGACTCGTACGCGGCACCGGAACACGTCGCTCCCGACCGATTCGGCGGGGTCGACACTGCGACCGACATCTACGGGCTCGGTATGATCGGGCACGAGCTACTCACGGGCGCCGCGCCGACCCGCGACGACGGGACCGTTCACACGCGAGACGTCGTGACCGGTATCCCCGAAGGACTGTCCACAGTCCTGCTGAAGTCGCTGAGAACAGCGAAGATGGAGCGATACGCCTCTGTGGCAGCGTTCAAACGAGACTTGTTATCGTGACCAGCAATGCGTGACCGCGTCGTCGAACGTGGCGGGAACGAACTGATGACGGCGACTCTCGGGTCGAGCGCGTTAGAGCCGGGACCAGCGGTCGTTAGTACCTCGTCACCGGTACTCGGGGCCGGCGTCACTCGGTTCGTCGCCCTCGTCCTCGTGCTGGCCGCGTGCCTCGGAACGGCGCGGTACGCGCTGGTAACAGCGCGACACGAACCGCATGACACGCTCGTGTGGCGGTACGTCGCGTTGTCGACGGCCGTCGGTGGAGTGTTCTCGGCGCTGTTGCTGGCCGAGACGACTCGCCCGGCAGTTGGAACGGTTCTCGTCGCGTTCAGACTCCTTTCACAGTTGTTCTTTGCCGTCTTCCTCGCCTTGTCACTCCGAGAACTGTACTACGCTCAGCCCGCGACATCGACCGAGGGAACCCGGATCTCGCTGTCGACGGCCCGACGGATCGAGACTGGATTCATGCTGCTCGCCTTAATCCAGTTCCCGCTCGTTGTCTGGCTCGGGCCGACGGTGGTCGCGGAGGTGATCGTCGCGACCGCGGCCGGTGCGTTCACCGTTTACGGGGTCTCGTTCGGACAGGCGATTCGGGCGCGTCGGCTGACGCACGGGACCGTCCTCGATGCCACCGTCACCTACGTGATCGCCGTGCTGATCTGTGTGGGGACGGTGAGCGTTATACAGGGCGCCACCGCCACCTCGCTCCCGGCGCCGGCAATCCGAGGGGCCGTCAACGTGCTCTTGGTGATGATAGGGACCTTCCTGATTAGTCTCATTATCAGGCTCAAGCGGAGCGCCGACGCAGCCAGCGCTAGTGCCTGACGACCGGAAACTGCTCGGCAGCACGGAGCGGGACGCGCGGGGAAAACGACAGCAGGTGACGCCACGCTCGAAGGCGAGCGTTTACGTCGGAAGACGCCAAGGGTAAGTCAACACATATGGTAGCCAGCGACACACGGTCTGTCGACGAGCTAGAGCGACGCGTCGAGGCGATCGCCGCGACGGAACCGGCCGAGAGGAGCCCGGACGATCACGCGCGATTGACCGACGCCCTCGTCGCGCTCGCCGACGCCTACGGCGAACGCGGAGCGTTCGACGCTGAGGCCGAGACGATCGCGCGGCTGGACCGGCTCCGCGGCCACGGCGGAGCCAACGACACGGCGGTCCACCTCGCGAACGCCCTCGCGAACGCGACGAGCGTGCGGGACCGTGACGACCTCTACGAGACCGCGATCGACCCCGGCCGCATCGAGGCGTACCGAGACCGAATCCAAACGCTGTACGACCGCCACCCCGAGCCGGCGATCGCGGCGCCGCTGGCTCGGGCGACCGCCGAGACGATCCACGCGAACGGGAAGGGGGATCGTCGCGATCGGATCGAACCCCTGGTTGACCGTCTCGAAACGCTGTACGACGCGCATCCCGAGCCGGACGTCGCGGCCGCGCTGTTGCGGGCGTACGCTCACGCGGAACTGTACCTCGGCGAGGAACCCGAGAGCGAGGAGACCGCTGACGTGCCGCTGGGCCGCAACGCCGGCGCCGACACGGGCGACGACCATCCCGATTCGGCGGTCGAAGGTGACCGCGTCGCCCGCGCGGAGGAGCTGTTTCGAACCCACCCGGACGGCGACGTCGCCGCCGGCCTGGCCGGCGTCCTCGCCGGCCGAACGAACGCCGACGCCAAGCGGACGGACGTCGAAGCGATCGAGGCCCGGATCGGTCGGATCGAAGCGCTCGCCGACCGGTACCCGGCCCGGGAGGAGTCGATCACCCGCTGGCTCCCGGTCGCGACGGCGAACGCCGCGCGCGCCGGCTTCGAGGCGGCCGACATCAGTCGGGTCGAACACTGGGCGAGCGAGACGGCCGCGCACCACGAGCGACTCTCGACGCCGTCGAGTGCGACGTGGGCGGCGGTGGCGGCGTTCTTCTCCGCGCGGGCGTCGTTCTTCGACGGCGACATCGACGCGGGCGAGACGAAGCTCGAACGCCTCGAAGCGCTCGAAGACCGGTACGAGAACCCGGTGTTCGCACACTGGCTCGGCCGGGCAATGTTCGACGCCGCCCGGAGTTACGTCGAGAACGACCGATCCGAGCGCGCCCGCGAGATGGTCGACGAGCTGTCCGAGTTCGCGGTGGGCCACCAGGACCGCGAAGAGATCGAGGCTGGGCTGGAGGCGCTCCGCTCGCACGCGCCGCACCTGTTCGACGAGCCCGACGACTCGGGTGGCGAGGCCACGGACTCGGTCGAAGTGACCGCCGGGCCGGTCGCCACGGACGACGGCCCGGACGAAACGCCGAGCGAGACGCGGCCGGACGGCGTCTCTCGCGAACCGGACGAGACGAGTGCCACCCCCGACGCAGACGAGGCCACCGCGGCCGACCGGGGCGGATCGACGGCCGACTCGGCGGACGACGACTCGACGGACGCGCCGGGGTGTGGGAACTGCGGCGACGACAGCTGCGGAAACTGCGGCACGGGCGACGACCTGAAGGAGCCGGCGTCCGGTCCGGTGCTCGCTGCCGTCGGTGCGGCGGTAGTCCTCGTCGGGGTCTCCGTTGCGTACACGCTGTACCGCGCACAGCGCGCGCTCCGGCGGTCGGTCGGATCGCAGTGACGAAGCGAGCCACCCGTCGGCGCCCGCCCTGACCGCCGACACGGCGACGCCGCACTGTGCCGCACCGGCTCCTGTCGCGCAATGCCACAGACTTTCCGTGCGGCGCTGTTCGAACGCGTATGACGATCGATACCGGCGATTCCGTGACGATCGAGTATACGGGCCGACTCGACGACGAAACAGTGTTCGACACCACCCGGCAGTCCGTCGCCGAGGAGGCGGGGCTCGCCGAAGCGCAACCCGACAGAGAGTACACGCCGTTGACGGTCGAAATCGGGGCCGAGCAGGTCATCGAGGGGATGGAGGAGGGACTGATCGGCTTAGAGGCGGGAGACACGGAGACGCTGACGATCCCGCCGGAGAAGGCCTACGGCGAACCCAGCGAGGAACACGTCCAGGAGTTCGAGACCGCGGAGCTCAGAGAGATGCTCGGCGGACAGACGCCGGAGGAGGGCTCGTATCTCGAGGCTCAGAACGGGAGTCAGGGAGAGGTCGTTCACGTCGACGAGGAGATCGTTCGGGTGGACTTCAACCCCCGCCTCGCCGGCGAAACGCTGACGTTCGACGTGGAGATCATCGAGGTCAACTGAGTCTGACTGAGGTGTCGGTGGCCGCCGCACACGGAGAGCCGCACCTCGGGAACGTCCCCCACGAGTTATGTTCGTCTGGGAGACAGTTCCGTTGTGAACGACGAGCTCTTCGAACGCATTCTCGTCCCGATAGCGAGTCCCGAAGACGCGGAGGCGACGGCGCGTGCGATCCGGCCGCATCTCGACGCGGGGACCACGCTCATCGTGACACACGTCACGCGGGGGACCGACGCCGAGACGACGATCAAGACCGGTCGAGACCAGTTCGCCGGGGCGACCTACGAAACGTTCTCGGACATCCTCTATCGCCGCGACCTCGAGTTCGAGTGGGTGACGCTCGAAGCGCGCGAGGTCACGGAGGCGCTCGTCGACGCGGTCGAGATGACCACGGCGACGGTGGTCGCGTTCACGCCGCGCGACATGGACACGTGGAAGCAGACGCTGGCGGGCGACCCCGGGAACCGACTCATCCGGGAGGCGGCCGTGCCGGTGATGGTCTTCCCCAACCAGCAGTCCTGAGAGGCCGCGCCGCTCCGCGTCGCGGGGCGACGCCTCGGGAGCTGAACCCGCGACAGGTCACTCCGAACTGAACTCGACGCCCGTGACTTCGAACCGGGCGCCGTCCCGAGCTCCGGTAGTCACCCGGATGTCCCATCCGTGTGCTTTCACCACCTGATTCACGATGTGTAGTCCGAAGCCGGTCCCGTTTCGCGTGGTGGAGTAGCCGGGTTCGAACACGCTGTCACGGTTCTCTTCCGGAATCCCCACACCGGTGTCTTCGACGTAGAACCCGTCGTCCAGTTCCCCGACGGTAACCGTCACGTCCTCGCCGCCGTGCTCGATCGCGTTACTGATGAGATTTTCGAACAACTGGCGAAACCGACTTTCATCGGCACGAACACTCCGGCTGATAGCCGTTTTGAGCGTCGCCTCAGTGGTAGCGACCGTCCGCCAGCAATCGCTGGCTACATCCGCCGGGTTCACTCGCTCTAACTCGCCCACTCGGCTTTGAACGTTGAGTATCTAACACTTAATCGACCGAAAATGGCGTTTGAGACGGTGTGAGCACGGAAAAGAGAGTTCAGCCGTAGACGCTCCGCTCTCCACTGGAGGTTCAAACGCCGTGAACGCTGTCTTCATTATCCTCTGTGAATCACTCTCCTGTTCGATCGATACGGTAAACTCTTCGTAGAACGTTTCTTCCTCCGATTCCGGGCTCAATAGTGTTAGCACGACAACGTTCAAAGCTGAGTCGCCCATCTGTTCTCCGACGCGAGCGAGCGCAAGCAGATCGTCGATCAAGTCCTGCATCCGCTCGTGAGACCGGCGCACCGCGTCGATATGCTCACCGTCGTACTCCTCTCGTACCAACTCCAGTCGGCCCTTCGCGACGTTCAGGGGGTTCCGTAGGTCGTGCGAAACTATCGACGCGAACTGGCTCAACTGCTCGTTCTGATCTCGGAGCTGTTCCGTCGTCCGCTTTCGCTGGAGTTCCACCGTCACCCAGTTGCTCATCAGGTCAACCAGCGTCTCCTCCCAGTCCGTGAACCGATCGGCCCGGGCCGCAGTGTCGTAGAAACAGAACGTCCCGTACACGTCACCGGTGTCGAACACCGGGGCTCCGATGTACGACGAAATCCCCCACTCGGTGAATCCCGCCCGGCCGGTCTCCTCGGGCGCATCCCGTTCGACGTCGCCGATCACGACCGTCTGTCTGGTGCTCGCTACTAGTTCACAGTTCGTCGCCGAGACCGGAACTACGTCGCCGGGCTGGATCGTCTCACGGTCCGTGTCGACGAACTCGAAGACGTATTCGTCGTCGTGAATGCTCGAGAGGGTCCCGTACTCGGTTCCTAACTCCCTCCGACCGAGCCGCAGAAGCGCTTGTACCTTCTCGTCAAACGACAGATCCGGGTCCGAAGTGACGTCGTACAGTTCGTGAAGCGCCCGCTCTCGTTGCTTCCGCTCAGTAATGTCGTGAACGGCCCCTCGGAGCGTCGTGACTTCACCGTTTTCGACGTGAGGGTCGCCGCGGATCTCCATCCACCGATCCTCGCCGTTAGACCGCTGGAGGCGGGCCTCTATCGCGAACGATTCCCCGTGAGTAAGTGCGTTTTCGACCGCGGCTTCAACCCTCGGCCGGTCTTCCTCGACGTAGATGTCGACGACGTCCTCCAGTGAGGGCGCTCGGTCGCCCTCCCAGCCGATGAGCTCGAACAGGTGGTCGGACCAGAACGCGTCTCCCGTCTTCGGGTCGACCTCCCAGCCGCCGACATCGGCGACCCGTTCCGTGTGATCGAGGAGTTCGACGACGCGATCAAACTCACGCTCGCGTTCTCGCCGCTCAGTTATATCCGAGGCGATACCGACGGTCCGATACACTTCTCCGGCCTCGTTTTTCACCGGAACGGCCCGGTCGTACACCCATCGCGTCTCTCCGTTCGGCCGGACGATGCGGTACTCCTCCTCGTAGGAGCCAGTCGACTGCGGATCGAGGATCTCTTCGACTCGGTCTCGGTCCTCCGGATGGATGGCGTCCACAAATGACTGCGGGTCCTCGTACAGCGCGTCGGGCGATCGGCCCCAAATCTCCTCGTACGCGGGGTTGACGTAGAGCACTTCACCCTTCGTCGGGTCGGTCATCCAGACCATTTCCTGGATGTTCTCGGCCATCTGCCGGAACCGCCGTTCTCGCTCTCGGAGTTCGTCTTCCATCCGAACACGCTCCGAGATGTCTCGGAGAACGCCGACGAACTTGCGTTCGCCGCCCTCCTTGAACGTGCTGAACGATATCGAGACCGGCACCTCGTGTCCCTCTCGATGCTGGGCGGAGAATTCGATCGCCGTCCAGTCCAGCGACCGGTCGTTCGTCTCCAGGAACCGCTCCATTCCCTGCCGGTGGCCGTCTCGATACCGCTCCGGTATCAAGGTGAACAGCGAGTCGCCTCTGAGGGTCTCCGGGTCGTACCCGAACAGGTCTTCGGTCGCTTGGTTTACGAACTGGATCGTGTTCGTGGAGTCGACGGTGAGGATGGCGTCGCTTGAGTTTTCGGCGATCGCCTCGAGGCGCCGCTTGGTCCGTTCGGCCTCCCGCTCGGCCCGCCACTTGTCGACGACGTTTCGGATCCGATTGGCCAGAACGGCGTACTGATCGGTGCCGACTCCCTTCTGTAAATAATCCGTAACGCCCGCCGAAATCGCATCGCTCGCGATGTCCTCGCTTCCTTTCGCCGTGAACAGTATAAATGGAAGATCGGCGTCCCGCTCGCGAACGGCTTCGAGAAGTTCGATCCCGTTCCGCTCCGGCATGTCGTAGTCGGAAACAACGCAGTCGATGTCCGTTTCAGCGAGTGTGTCGAGTCCGTCACTCGCGCTCCCCGCGGATACGACCTCGAAATGACTGTCCTCTCTTCGAAGATAGGTACTGACCAATTCCGCAAGGTCGGGATCATCGTCGACATGTAAAATGCGGATTGAGTTCACTTTCTCGCTCATGTGAAGCCTTACTGTTAGATATATAATTACGCAGTAATAAGTCCCCTATAGAAATGTAACTGAACGTGAACCAAGACGCAGCACTCGGGTAGTGTTTATGAGCGAATGTCGGCCTCGCGCCTCCGGTCTCGACCGTGGTAATAACCGTGATCAGACACCGAGAACGGGCACTCGCCCGTCGGTGCTCACTCCTCGCTCTCGTACGTCTCGCCGACGGCGGAGGGGGTCCGCGTGGAGCCCCAGATCGTCAGGACGAGGATCACGCCGGCGTACGGGAACAGATTAACCAGCCTGTTCGGGACGTTGATGCCGACCGTCTGTAGCTGGATCTGTAACATGTCCAAGCCCCCGAACACGAGCGCTGCGGCGGCCGCTCCGAGCGGGTTGTAGTTCCCAAACAGGTAGGCGGCGATGCCGATCCAGCCGCGGCCGCTGACCATCGTGTCACCGGTGCCGGTGAACGACCCCGCCTGTGCGAGCAGTACCGCGCCGCCGAGGCCGGCCATGACGCCGGAGAAGATCACTGCCGCGTATCGAACACGCGTCAGGTCGACGCCGGCCGTGTCGAGCGCTTCCGGGTTCTCCCCGGCCGCTTGGATCCAGTATCCGTACCTCGTGTCATTGAGGAACTTCCACGCGGCCACGGCCACGACGGCCGTGATCATCACGAGCGGTGACGCGTCGAAGAGGATCCGACCGAGCACGGGGACGTCTGCGAGCACGGGGATAGCCAGGTTGTCGATGCTCTCGAGGCTCGGGCTGTTTCGGCTGTCCCAGACGAGCACCGCCATGAACGGCCCGAAGCCGAGCCCGACGAACCAGAGCGCCAACCCGGCGACGATCTGGTCCGCCTCGTATCTGATCAACAGGATCGCGAACAGCACTGCGAACGCGAGACTGACCAGCACCGAGGCGAGGATCGCGAGCCAGATATCGCTCTGCCCCGGATCGCCCCCGCTGATGATCCACATCGTCGTCGCCGCGGTCGCCGCCCCGAAGATCATGAACCCCTCGACGCCGATGTTGAAGACGCCGCTCTTCTCGGCGTAGAGACCGCCGATGGCCGTCAGCGCGATCGGTGTCGCGGCTTGAAGCGAGCGCTCCACGAACCCGATCGTGACGATCTCGACGATCGGTAGATCCAGCGCGACGGCCACCGCGACGGCCGCGGCGACGAGGGCGGCACCGCCCCCGATCCGGAGTCGGTTGCCGTCTGCGTAGCCCGCGAGACTCATCGGCGGTCACCCCCTACCCCGGTCCGCACGGCGGCCGTCCGGAACAGTTCCGGCACGGCGACGAAGAGGATGACGAGCCCGATGACCCCGTCGATGAGCTGTACCGGAAGGTCGGTGTAGATCCCGATGTGGGACCCGGCGGACTCGAGGCCGCCGAAAAGTAGTCCCGCCGGGACGATGCCGATCGGGTTGTTCGCGGCGAGCAGGCTCACGGCGATCGCGTCGAACCCGTACGTCCCGATGCCGCTCAGGTCGGTGTAGCAGCCTTGGATCATAATTGCGAACACCGCGCCGGCGATTCCCGCCACCACCTCCGAGAGGGTCATCGTCGAGACGACGGTCCGTTCGGCGTCGACGCCCGAGTACGTCGCCGCCGACTCCTGGTGGCCGCTCGTCACCATGTCGTATCCGAATCGGCTGCGCTCCACCACGACGGAGATCACGACGACGGTCGCGAGCGCGATTCCGGGCCCGACGATCGAGAAGCCAGAAGTGTCGAACACGACGCCGGGTAGGGAGACGTACTCCGGAATTCGCTCCGTGTTCGGGGCCGCGTTGCCTTCGCCGCGGAACGGGTTCTGGACCAGCCACCCCACCACCCCGACCGCGATGAAGTTCAACATGATTGGACGTGTCGCCAGCCCCCGGGCAGACGGCCTCAAGTGCCTATAGGACGAATGGTTCGTATGACTACGCAGCCCGAAGCTATCGCGGGCGTTGCGGACGTGGACTGTTCCGAAACGCGAGCGCTCGTGACCGGTTCGACGAGCGGCATCGGCCGCGCTGCGGCGCTCGCGTTGGGGCGTCTCGGTGCCGATGTCATCGTCCACGGTCGCGATCAGGAGGCCGGGGCGGCGGTCGTGAACGAACTCGACGCGCTCGGGTCAGACGGTCAGTTCGTTCGGGCCGATTTCGCTGACCCCGACGCCGTCCGAGAACTGGCCGCGACCGTCCGCCGGACGACTGACGGCCTTGACCTCCTCATCAACAACGCGGGCGGCTTCTTCCGAAGCGGGCGGCTCACCGACCTCGGCGTCGAGTACACGTTCCACGTCAACCACCTCAGCCCGTATCTGTTGACCGCGGAGCTGCTCGACCATCTCACCGCCGGCAGTCGAATCGTCACGACGGCCTCGGCCGCGCACCAGGGGACGTCACTGGACCTCTCGCGGGTTCAGACGCTCGACGAGTACTCCGGCATGTGGGCGTACAGCCACTCGAAGCTCGCGAATATTCTCTTCTCGAGTGAACTCGCTAGACGGCTCGACGCCGCCGACCGAGACGTTGTCTCGAATAGCATCCATCCCGGTGCGATCCCGGGAAGCGGGTTCAGTCGGTTCCTCCCTGGACCGATCCCCCGCGTCCTCGAAGCGCTCGACGGTCTGCCGATCGTCACGAGCGTTGCCGAGGGGGCGGCCGAGATTCTGGTGCCCGCCCTCTCGCCGCGGACAGCGACGATCTCTGGACGATACTTCAGCGATCAACGGCCGACACAGCCGTCCGCTCCGGCACAGGGCACCTATGCGGCGCAGCGTCTCTGGAATGCGAGCGCGGATCTGCTCGGGATAGCTACGCCCCTCGCAGAGGGTGCTGAATGAACTGGGCGTTTGTGACAGTACGATATCCACTTTGTCTTTCGCTCTTCGGTAGACTGGCGGAACTAGCGGAATACATTGACAGCGATACAGTCCACGAGACTGTGGATCGGTGCCCCAGTAAGGTTCAGTGACCGGAGGAAGCCGTAGGTCCGAGCGGCCTGTTCCA
>NZ_NEWI01000080.1:0-14423 GCF_002135005.1 Halorubrum sp. SD612
GCTTCGAGACGAACCGCGACATCGACGAGACGCTCTCGATCGGCTGGGACCTCCTCTCGATGCTGCCGAAGGACGCCCTCAACCGGATCGACGAGGAGTTCATCGAGGAGCACTACCGCGAGGACGACTCCGAGCGCAAGGTCGTCGAAGCGGCCGACTGATCCGCCTCGACTCACCTTTTACCCGCGGTCGATACCCCTCGCCAGCGACCGCGCCGCGGTGACCGCGCTCGGGGGCCGATCCGCGGCGGCTGCCCGGCCGATCCGGCGCGTCTGAAAAGAATTAACCGCCTCGGAGCGGAACCTACCCCCAAGATGGCCAAGGACGTCAAACCGACGCGCAAGAACCTGATGGCGATCGAGGACCGCATCGAGCTCTCCGAGCGCGGTCACGACACGCTCGAACAGAAGCGCGACGGGCTCATCATGGAGTTCATGGATATCCTCGACCAGGCGCAGGACGTCCGGTCGGAGGTCTCCGAGAACTACGAGACGGCCCAGCGGAAGATCGACATGGCCCGGGCGATGGAGGGCGACGTGGCGGTCCGCGGCGCGGCCGCGGCGCTGAAAGAGCACCCGGAGATCACGACCCAGTCGAAGAACATCATGGGCGTCGTGGTCCCGCAGATCGAGTCCTCGAAGGTACAGAAGAGCCTCGACGAGCGCGGGTACGGCCTGCTCGGCTCCTCGGCGCGGATCGACGAGGCGGCCGACGCCTACGAGGAGCTGCTCGAGTCGATCATCCTCGCCGCCGAGGTGGAGACGGCGATGAAGAAGATGCTCACGGAGATCGAGACCACGAAGCGCCGCGTGAACGCCCTGGAGTTCACTCTGCTCCCGAGCCTCTACGAGAATCAGGAGTACATCGAGCAGAAGCTCGAAGAGCAGGAGCGCGAGGAGATATTCCGCATGAAGAAGATCAAAGCGAAGAAGGAGGAAGAGGAGGCTGCCGAGGAGGCCGAGGCGGCCGCGGAGGCCGCGGCCGCGGAGACCGAGGAACCCGAGCCCGCCGACTGACCGTCCACCGCGCGTCGGCCGTTCTTTCTGTTGATCGCTCTGTCCGTTTTCCCTCGCCGCTCTCGCCGCACCGAAGACGGCCGCGTTTAAGTCTTGAGCGCCGCCTATCTCCGGTCGTGCCCTGTCCTCACTGCGACGCCGACGCCGTCGGGTTCGCCGTGCCGCCCTCGATCCGCGAGTACGCGCCGGCCGACGCGGTCGCGATCTGTACTCGGTGCCTGCGGGTCGTCCCGGCCGCGGAGGCGGGGGTCGCGGGCGACGCGCCCGTCGACCCGGACCTGTCGGTTATCGATCCTGCCTTCCCCTCCGGCGAGGCGGGCGTCGCGCTGGCGCTCTGCTGTGGCAAGCTGGAGTCGTTCGCGCTTAACCGTGCGGCGATCGAGGCGCTGATCGGCCACGCCGAGCGCGCCGGCGCCGATGCGTTCGCGTTCTTCGACCGGCTCGACGCACCTGACGCCGCGTTCGACCTCGACCGTCGGCAAACGGCGCTCCGCGACGCGATTTAGTACTGGTACGATTGATCGCTTCTGTCGAACGGTGACGCCGACCGTAACTAAATCGTGGCGAGTACATCGGCAGCGAAACCCGCTAAAGCCCCGCGGCTGCCCTTTTGACTCCCGCCCCGCCCAGTACGGCACTACACAGCATCGCACACCTCCCCAGCCTCATCGGTGATTACGTACCGTCTCACTCACCGCCGTCTCGGTACTGACCGGGGCCTGTCCCGATCGTCTCGTCAGAGGTCGACGCCGTCCGGGTCGTTCCACTCGTCGTCCGCGTCGTCACCGTCGTCCGCCTCCGTCCCCGCCGGGCCGAGCCGCTCTTCGCCCTGCCGCGACTCGTGGACGGCGAAGCCGCCGGTCCGCTCGTTGCTCCCGCCGGCGTACGGGTCGGTGTCCGGGTCGTAGTCGCGCTCACCCCGCTCGAAGACGTACGCGAAGAAGCCGAACAGCGGGACGACGAACGAGATGAGCGCCCACTTGCGCGGGTCCATTCCGTACTTGGGCGCGTCGACGTACGCGTAGGCGGCGAAGCCGACGAGCCACATGAGCGGGACGCCGACGAGGATGACGGCAACGAGCGGTCGCATACCGACGCTTCGCCCGCGCGGTAATAAGGCTGCGGGCGGGCCGGCGCCTCTGCGGCCGGACGCCCGCAGACGGGTCGCCGCTCGGTCGCGAGCTAGAGGAACGGCCGCCAGTAGTACGGACTGACGAACCCCTCGATAACGGCGGCGACGGTGATCAGAATCCCGATCCCGACGGTCACCCAGAACGCTGTCTCCAAGGCGTCGGCGAACCGCTCGCGGCTCGCACGGCCGCGAAACGTCCGCCACGAGACCGCGCCGAGGCGGACGCCGAGCGCGCCGGAGACGACGAGCGCGGGGATCTCGAAGATCCCGTGCGGGACCACGAACGCGACGAGCGCGGAGAGGTTCTCCTCCAAGGCCGCGGTGGCGCCGAGCGCGAGGCCGTTGAACGCGAGCGACGAGAGCGCGGGGAGGGCAAGCCCGACGCCCGAGAAGGCGGTCGCGATCGCGACCCCCCAGTTGTTCCCAAAGTACGTCAGCGCCGCTACGGGCGGGATCTGTCCGGCGATCCGACCCTCGATCGAGGTCGGGGCCATCTCCGCGAACGGCGCGGCGGCGACCCACCCGAGCGCGCCGAACCCAACGGCCACTCCGAGCGCGAGCGCGTGGGAGCCCGGCGTCGACCGGACGAACCCGCGCAGCTCCCGCCACCCGCGTCGGAGGCCGCCGCCGAGCTGGGCCCGGAGGCCGGCCTCCGTCGGCGAGAGGGGGTCGACCGTCCCGCGGTAGTCGCCGTAGAGGACCGTCTTCAGCAGGTCGAGCGCGGGCGCGACGACGACGGCGCTGGCGAGCGCGACGACGGGGCCCCCGCCGACGAACGCGATCCCGGAGGCGACCGACGCGACGGCGACCAGCGCGCCGATCGCGACCACGAGGTACGCGGCGGCGTCGACGGGGTTCGAGCGAACGAAGCCGCCGGCGCCCTCGACCCCGCCGACGACGCCGGTGTCGTTGACGACGACGGCCGCGGGCGCGAACGCGAAGAGGATCCGAACGAGCGCGAGGGCAACGAAGCCGGCGAGCAGGGCGCCGATCGCCACCGCCGCCCCGAGGAACGGGTTCGCGAGGAACGCCGCGCCGACCGCGATCAATCCGAGCGCGACCACGCCGATCCACAGGATGAGTTCGGCGACGTACAGCCCGAGGAACGTGAGCCACCGGGACCGGGCGCCCGCGATCCCGGCGACGAGCCCGCGGTCGTCGCGGAGGCTCGCGGCGACCGCCGAGAGCTGGCCGGCCGAGACGACGGCGTACGCGAGGACCGAGAGGGCGACCGCGAGGAGGACGCCCCCGGCGAAGAGGACCACGACGGTCGGCGTGAGCAGTGGTTCGAACGCGGGGCCCAACCCCTCGGCCCACGCCTGAAGCGCCTCGGGGTCCTGCGTCTCCGGCGGCGGTTCGACCCCGGCGAGCGAGTCGCGGGCCGCGGCGAGGCGGCCGTTCAGTTCGAGGTGGAGGTAGATCCCCGCGAGCGCCGCGAACGGGCCGAGCCGAGCGATCGCCGGCACCGCGGTGCCGAGGAGGTAAAAGGGGAGGACGTCGGCGGGGCGTCGACGGAGGGTCGCAGTCGTTGCCGTGACGGCGGCGGAGAGGTCCATACGGTCGGTTCGGTCGTCCGCAACTTAAAAACGGGAGTCCGGACGGGGGAGCGGTTCGGGGCGGTCCGGGCCGCCGTTGGTCAGTCCCAGAACGACTGCGTGCGCGCGTACTCGCGCTCCTGGCGGAGCACGTCGCGGTAGAACTCGTCCTCATCCTCGCGGAGCTTATTGATGATCCGCGCGGCGTTGTGGGGCCCGACACCGCGCGCCGCGAGGGCTATCACCGCCCGCTTCCCGTGCGTCTGGACGAGGCTCGCGGCGCGGTGCGCCCGCTCGGTGCGGCGCTCCTGCTCGTCGTCCTTCTCGGCCGCGCGCACCGCGGCGACCGTCTCGTCGTCCCACGGGTTGAGTGCCGCGACCCGGGTGGACCCGCACTCGGGGCACTCGGGCTGGTCGCGGACGCGCCGGACCTTCGTCGTGTGCTTCCAGTCTGTACAGTGGAGACAAAAGAGGATCACTCGGTCGTCCCGGATGCGCTCTTTGACCGTCTCGATCACGTCGGCGTCGGCGTTGTCGGGGACGAGGAACTCCGTGCCGGCGGAGCGACCCGCGGTGCCGAGCGGGGTACGCTCGCGGGCGATAGAGAGGTCGAGCGGGCCGTCCCGTCCCCCGTCGCCCGGCTGGAGCGCCGCGAGCAGGTCCGCGGTCTCCGGCACCGCGAGGTCGGCGTGGAACACCTCACGGAGCGCCTCGTCGTAGACGGGAGTGTCTTCGAGGGCCGCGAGCAGGCGGTCGCCGCCGAATCGGCCGCGCCCCTCCTTGTACCGCTTGACGGCGCCGAACTTCGCCGCGACCTGCGCGAGCGTGAACTTCAGCGCGTCCGACTTCTTCACGGCGAGTTCGAGGTACGCCTCCAGCCGGTCGGGGTCCGTCGTCTCCAGCACCTCGCGGAAGGTTCCGGGACTGACGCCGTTCGGCACCTCGAACTCGATCCGGTACGGGTCGACGTCCATCCCGACGGACGAGCCGGCGCGCTGGCCGACGAGCGCAGCGAGCAACCGCGCGAGCGTCTCGTTGACCTCGTGGCCGAAGGCGGCGTTGACCGCGACGGTGCGGGCGCTCCCCTCGATCACGATCCGCTCGTCGGTCGGCACGGGGTGGCCGGCGTCGACGTGGTCGACGACCGCCTTCAGCGCGGCCGCGACCGTCTCCTCGTCGGTCGGGTAGCGCTCGGCGAGGTCGGCGGCGACCGCCGTCGGCGTGGAGCCGGCCGCTAGGGCGGCCGCGGCCTCGCCTCGGATCCGGCCGACCTCCTCGGCGACCGGCTTCGGGACGGGGATCTCCTGGCCCACCCACGAGGGGACCTCGCCGGTCGGGTCGGGGATCGGCGTGACGTTCACGCGCTCCTCCTCCTCGTCGACCTCGGTGATCCGCCACATCTCGCCGCGCTGGACGAACGTCTCGCCCGGCCCGGCGAAGTTGACGACGAACTGCTCGTCGAGGGTGCCGATACCCCGCCGCGAGGACATGTCGTACACCTCGTAGGTGGACTCGTCGGGGATCATCGAGAGGTTCGCGTAGAAGTACTGCCAGGTGCCGCCCGACTTTTCGAGAGTGTCCGTCTCCTCGTCGAGCCACAGCAGGCGGTTCCCGTCGAGCTCGCGGACGACCTCCTGGAACTCGGGCTCCGAGAGGTCGGCGAACGGGTAGGCGTTCGTGATCGTCTGGTACGCCTCCCGGGCGTGGACCTCGCCCTCGTCCATCACGAGCCCGACGATCTGGTTGGCGACCGTGTCGAGGCTCCCGTGGTGGATGTTCGCGGGCTCGACGAGCTCCTCGCCGGCGCGCCGCGCGATGGCCATCGCTTCGAGCGTGTCGTCGCCTCCCTGCGTCACGACGGTCCCCTCCGAGACGAGGTCGCGGCGGTGGCCCGCGCGGCCGACGCGCTGGAGCAGCCGGGCCACCTCGCGGGGGCTCCCGTACTGGACCACGTGGTCGACGCGCCCCACGTCGATCCCGAGCTCCATCGAGGAGGTGCAGACGAGCCCGTCCAGATCGCCCGACTTGAACCGGTCTTCCACGTCGACCCGGACCTCCTTCGAGAGCGATCCGTGGTGGAGCTCGATCTCCGTGGGGTCGGCGGCGTCGTCCCGCCCGTCGCGTTCGGCGGCCTCCCGCTCGTTCTCGGCGAGCGTCTTGAACCGCGAGCCGAGCGCCTCCGCGGTCTGGCGCGTGTTGACGAAGATCAGCGTCGACTCGTTCTCGGCGACGATCTCGCGGATCGTCCGGACGTGGCTCGCGGTCGTCTCGTCGACCGCGAGCTCGCCGGCGAGCGTGGTATCGCGGTCCGTGATCGCCGGATCGAGGACGCGCACGTCGGTCCGCGTCCCGGCCGCGACCTCGACCGTCTCGAACGCGCGGTCGCCGGGGCGGTCGGGGTCGCGCTTGCCGGTGCCGACGAGGAAGCGCCCGACCTCCTCGGGGTCACCGACCGTCGCGGAGAGGCCGACGCGCTGGAATGGCCCCGCGACGCGGCGGAGGCGCTCGAGGCCGACCGTGAGCTGGGCGCCCCGCTTCGCCGCGGCGAGCTCGTGGACCTCGTCGATGACGACGTGCGCCACGTCCTCCAGGGCGACCCGCATCTTCGAGCCGGTGAGGATCGCCTGGAGGCTCTCCGGGGTCGTGATGAGCACGTCGGGCGGGTCGTCGGCCTGCTTCGACCGCTCGTACTGCGTGGTGTCGCCGTGGCGCACCGCGACCTCGACGCCGAGGCGGTCGCTCCACCACTCAAGCCGGTCCATCATGTCGCGGTTGAGCGCGCGCAGCGGGGTGATGTACAGCGCGGAGATTCCCTCCCGCGGCGGGTCGCCGGGCGCGTCGCGGGCCGCGACGACCGCGTCGAAGACGGGGAGCATCGCCGTCTCCGTCTTCCCGGTCCCCGTTGGCGCGAGGACGAGAGCGTTCCGCCCGTCGGCGAGCGGCGGGATCGCCTCGCGCTGGGGCTCCGTCGGCGTGGAAAAGCCCCGGTCGGAGAGCGCCTCGCGGATATCGCTCCCGAGGTGCGCGAACGCGTCCATGCCCGACGATTCCGCCATTGTCTGATCGTCGGACCTTGGGCGCTCGGGCGATTAAGCCCGTCGCCCCGCGCGACGCGCACGGTCGACGTGAGGCGGCGGCGACGCGCGGCGACGGCGACGCGCTGGATGGAGACGCGCGGCGATGTCGACGCGCGGCGACGGCGACGCGCTGGATGGAGACGCGCGGGACGGCGACGCACGGCGCCCGCCTCGCGCGCGCCGATCAGTTCGCGAGGGGCAGTTCGACGGCGAACACGCTCCCCGTCGGCTCGTTGTCCTCGACCCACACGTCGCCGCCGTACTTGTCGACGAGCGTCTCGACGAGGTACAGACCGATCCCCGTCCCGCCGCTCTCGAGCCCCTTCGCGCCCTCCTGGAAGATGTCCTCCTTGTGGTCGTCGTCGATCCCGGGGCCGTTGTCCGCGATCGACACGCGCACCGAGTCGTCCGAGACGCGCGTCGAGACCGTGATCTCGGCCCTCTCCTTGTCGTTGTGGACGACCGCGTTCGTCAGCAGGTTCCGGAACACCGCCTCCAGCAGGTCGTCCGCCGCCACCGTCACGTCCGGGATCGACTCGCTCACGGTGACCGTCGCCCGGTCCTGCTCCGACCGGACCTGTTCGATCTGTCCGTTGAGCTCGGCTCGGAGGTTCATCGGCGTCAGGTCGGAGCCGGCCTGTAGCAGCACGTCGGTGACGTCCCTGGCGGTCTCCGTGATGTCCGCCGCCTGCTTCGCCGCCTCGATGACCGTCCGCGCGTAGGTCCGGCTCTGGTCGTCGACGAGCGCGTCCTCGAGGAGTCCGGTGTACGACTCGACCACCATCAGCTGGTTTCTGATGTCGTGGCGGACGACCTGGTTGAGCAGCGTGAGGTTGTCCCGCTGCTCTTCGAGCGTCCGCTCGTACTGCTTGAGCTCGGTCACGTCGCGGGCGTATCCAAGGACGGCGTCTTCGCCCGTCTCGGCAACCTCGTAGGGTATCTTCGTCGTCTGGAGGATGCGCGTCTCCCCGTCCGCCGTGGTCAGCGTCTCCTCGTCTATCGTCCTCGGCTCGCCCGACTCGATCACGGCGAGGTCGTCCTGTCTGAACGCCTCGGAGTCCTCGGCGCTGGGGATGATCTCCGCCTCGGACTTGCCTTCTACCTCCTCCGGCGTCTTCCCGTACGCCGCCGCGGTCGCCTCGTTGGCCAGCAGGTACTCGCCCTCCCGGTTCTTCACGAACACCAGGTCGGGCACGAGGTCGATGATCCGCCGGAGCTCCTCGCGCGTCGCCTCGATGGCCCGCTCGTACTCCTTCCGCTCCGTGACGTCCTGGAACAGCCCCAGCGCCCCGACGACGTTCCCCGCGTCGTCGTACTGCGGATCGCCGATCGCCCGCACCCACTTGGTCCGATCGGACTCCGTCACGATGCGGAGTTCGAGGTCGTACGACTCGCCCGCCTCGGTCAGGCGGTCGAACGCCGCCTCGATGGCGTCGCGGTCGTCCGGGTGGTAGAAGCTGAGCCCGTCCTCTAGGCGGATCGTGTCGTCGGGCGGAACCTCGTGGATCCGGTACACCTCGTCGCTCCACGTGAGCGAGTCCTCGACCAGATCGGCCTCCCACCAGCCGATCGACGCGCTCTCTTGGGTGCGCTCGATGACCGATCGCGTGCGTTCCAGTTCCGCCTCCCGGCGCTTCTGGTCGTCGATGTCGAGGTGGACCCCGACCGCGCGGACCGGCTTCCCGTCGTCGTCGCGCTCGACGACCTTCCCGACGTCCCGGATCCACTTCCAGTCCCCCGCCGCGGTGCGCATCCGGTGTTCCGTGTCGTAGAGCTCCGTCTCGCCGGCCATGTGGCTCGACAGGGCGTCTTCGACGGGCCCGAGGTCGTCGGGGTGAACGCGCCGCTCCCACGCGTCGAGGTGCGGTTCGATCTCGTCGGGCGCGTGGCCCAACATCCGGGCCCACCGGTCGTTGAACTCGACCTCGTCGGTGGCCATGTCCCAGTCCCAGACGCCGATCTGTGCGCCCTCGACCGCGAGTTCGAGGCGGTCTTTGATCTGTTGGAGCGCTCGCTCTCGCTCCCGTTGTTCGGTGATGTCGGTCGACACGCCGCACACACCGCGTATCTCCCCCTCCTCGTCGTACACGGGGGACTTCCGCGTCAGCCGAACGCTCTCTCCGGCGGGCGTCGGCACCGTCTCCTCGACTTCGATCCGTTCGCCGTCTTCAACGACCCGGCGGTCGTCAGCGCGGGCCTGCGCCGCGACGGCCTCCGGGAAGAGTTCCTCGTCGGTCATCCCGACGGGATCCTCGTCGACGTCGAACACGTTGCGGCACGCCTGGTTCATCAGCAGGTACCGCCCCTCGGTGTCCTTCAGGAACACCGCCGCGGACATCGTCTCCAAGACGGTCTGGAACCGCCGGTGCGTGCGCCGGTGTTCCCGCTCCCGCTCCTTCTGTCGCGTGACGTCGCGGGCGACGCCGACGATCTGCGTCACCGTTCCGTCGTCGACGACTGGGGTAAGCTTCGTCTGCCAGTCGGTCGCCCCGCCCGGGAACTCGAGCCGCTCCTCGTACTCGATCGTCGTCCCCCGCTCGACGCAGAGCCGATAGTTCGCCTCGACCGCGGCCCCCTGTTGCTCTCCGAGGAGTTCCCGCGGCGTCTTCCCGAACATCGCGTCCTCGGTCAGCCCGGTCTGTCGCTGGTGTGCGGTGTTGTTCTGCCTGAACGTGAACTCGTACTCGCCGTCCGTCCGCGCCACGTCAACGAGAAAGATCGCGTCGTCAGCCTCCTGAAACATCGCCTCGTAAACGCTCGTCACCTCGTCGCCGTCCGATCCGAACCGATCGGCACCGTTCGTCGATGAACCTCTTCCCATGATCTCGTTCTTCTCTCTTTACGTTACTGAGAGTAATAATACTGCGGATGTCAACGCGGGGAACAGACCGCCCGTCGACCCCGCTCGCGGCCCCTCACGGCGCCGCGCCCGCTACGTTACGCCGCCCTCGCCCGTCGCGTACGCCTCGTGGGCCCCCGAGTCGAGGATCGCCTCGATCTCGTCGACGACCTCCAGCACGTCGGCAAAGGAGGTGTAGGGGGCCGCGGGGCAGACCCGCACCACGTTCGGCGGTCGGAAGTCGACGACCGCGCCCCGGTCGTTGAGCGCCTCGCTCAGCCGCTCGGCCTCGGGGTGTTCGAGGGCGACGTGACCGCCGCGCGCGGCGTGTTCGCGGGGCGTTCCCACCGAGACCCCCGGGAGCCGGTCGTCGACGAGGGCGATGAGGAAGTCGGTGAGCGCGAGCGACTTCGCCCGCAGGCGGTCGATCCCGGCCTCGCGCAGGAGTTCGACCGACCCTTCAAGCGGCGCGGCCGAAAGCAGCGGCGGCGTGCCGATCTGCCACGCGCCGGCGGAGTCGGCCGCGGTGAAGGCCATGTTCATCTCGAACTGCGTCGCCTTCTCGTGGCCCCACCACCCGGCCAGCGCGGGGTCGAGCCCGTGGTGGCGCTCGGCGACGAACAGCGCGCCGATCGACCCCGGTCCGGCGTTGAGGTACTTGTACGTACACCACACCGCGAAGTCGACGCCGGCGTCGCCGAACGCGTGGGGGACGGCGCCCGCGGAGTGGGCGGCGTCGAAGCCGGCGTACGCGCCCGCCTCGTGGGCCGCCGTCGCGATCCGCTCGACGTCGAACAGCTGGCCCGAGCGGTACAGCGCGGTCGGCATGAACACGATCCCCACGTCGTCGTGCGCCGCCAGCGCCGCCTCGATGTCCCGGGGATCGATCGTCCGCCCGTCGCGGCTCGGAACGACCCGGAGCTTCTCGTCCGGGTCGATCCCCCGCTGCCGGAGCTGCGCCCGGAGCGCGTAGTGGTCGGAGGGGAAGTCGAGCTCGTTGACGAGGACCGCGGGGTCGGCGTCCGGGTCGCCGTCCGGCGCCCACTCTCCGTCCGCGGCCGCGACGTCCTCGCGTTCGGGCCCGTTCCCGGCCAGCAGCTCGTCGAGGAACGTGCCGATCAGGGTGTGGATGTTCACCGTGATCGAGTTGCCGACGACCACCTCGCTCGGCTCCGCGCCCACCAGCGGCGCGACCGCGTCGCCGAGTCGTTCGCCGACATCGAACCACGGCGGGTCGGCGTCGGTCCACCCGGAGATGAGCAGCTCGCGCCACTCGTCGACCACGCGGTCGAGGCTCGCGAGGGCGGCGTCGCTCGCGGGGCCGAGCGAGTTCCCGTCCATATAGAGAACACCGTCAGGGACCCGGTAGCGGTCCGCGAACGACGCGAGCGGATCGTCCTCGTCGAGTCGCGCGGCGAGCACCGCGGGGTCGGCGTCCTCTCCGTTGTCGGCGCCGAGTCCCTCGCCCGCGAGGGCGTCGCGCGCGGGAGCGTACGGGTCGTCCATACACGAGGGCGCCGCGCCGGCGACTAAGCGTTTCCGGGGTCCGGCGAGGGCCGCGAAACGGTCGGGTGACCTACTCGACGATGTCGATCGCGGGTCGGCCCGGCTCCGCCTTGCTGACGACGGCCTCCTCGGCGTCCGCGGCGCGCTCGACGCGGACCGGGGCGTCGAACTCGCGCTCGATCAGCCACGCGGCCGCTCGCAGGGCGTCGTGTTCGGCGTCGCCGTCGAGCGTCTCACGGAGCGCCTCGCGGTTCGCCTGGAGGTCCTGCCCGTACGAGGCGGCGTCGTCGCCCCGCTCGCGGATGTGGCTCTCGGCCATCAGCTCGGCGATCAGGTTGTCGGCGTCGCTGTCGATCGCGATCTCCAGCGCGTCGTACTTCCAGTCGGGCGCGACGACCACGTCGATCCGCTCGGGGTCGTCGATCCCGGCGACCTCGACGATGTCGCGCACGTCTTCGCGGGTGTTCTCGACCAGCCGGCGCCGGCGTTCGACCGTCTCGCGGTCGACGCTCGCGGTCGGCCAGTCGGCCTCCGCGACGAACCCGTCGCGGCCGAGCGACTCCCACAGCTCCTCGGCGAGGTGGGGCGCGACGGGGGCGAGCAGGCGGACCGCGACGTCGACGCCGCGCTCGAAGACGGCGGGGTGCGGGTCGGCGTGCTCGCGGTAGCTCCGGAGCGTCCCCACGAGGTCCTGCGCCTCCCGCAGCGCCACGTTGAACGTCAGGTCGTCGTACTCCGCGCCGGCGATGGCGACCGCGGCGTCGGTCTCGTCGGCGACGTAGTCGTCGATTTCATCGCGGTCGGCGTCGGGGTCGGCCGTCGCCACGTCGCCCGCGGCGTGCGCCTCGACGAGGTCGCTGAGCCGGGTCAAAAAGCGGTGCGTGGACTTGACGCCGTCCTCGGACCAGTCGAAGTCGCGCTCGGGCTGGGCGGCCTCCATCATGAACAGCCGCGCGGTGTCGGCGCCGTACTCGTCGACGATCCGCTGCGGCGAGACGACGTTCCCCTTCGACTTGGACATCTTCTCGCCCTCCAGCTGGACCATCCCCTGTGCCAGCAGGTTGGTGAACGGCTCGCGGTGGCCGAGGTCCTCCTTGTCGGCCAACACCTTGGTGAAGAACCGCGAGTACAGCAGGTGCATCACGGCGTGTTCGATGCCGCCCACGTACTGGTCGACCGGCATCCAGTCGTTCGCGCGGTCGAGGTCGAACGGGGCGTCCGCCAGGTCCGGCGAGACGTACCGCAGGAAGTACCACGAGGAGTCGACGAACGTGTCCATCGTGTCGGTCTCGCGGGTCGCCGGCCCGCCGCACTCCGGACAGGTCGTCTCCTGCCACTCGTCGGCGGCGTCGAGCGGGTTCCCGGTGGTGTTGATGAACTCGGGCAGCTCGACGGGCAGGTCCTCGTCGGGTACCGGGACCGCGCCGCAGTCGTCGCAGTGGACCATCGGGATCGGCGTCCCCCAGTAGCGCTGCCGGGAGATGCCCCAGTCGCGCAGCTGGTACTGCGTGGCCGGCTCGGCGCTCCTGATATCGTCCGTGATCCGCTCGCGCGCGGTCTCGCTGTCCAGTCCGGTGTACTTGCCGGAGCCGATTAGGACGCCGTCCTCCGTGAATGCGGCCTCCTCCACGTCCGGTGCGTCCGGGACCGCTTCGCCGTCGGGGTCGTCGGATTCCGGCGCGATCACGGGTCGGATCTCGACGCCCTTCTTCGTCGCGAAGGCGTGGTCGCGCTCGTCGTGGGCGGGCACGGCCATCAGCGCGCCCGTCCCCACGTCCGAGAGGACGAAGTCCGCGACGTACACCGGGATCTCCTCGCCGGTGGCGGGATTGGTCGCGGTCAGTCCGGTCTCGACCCCGTTCGGCTCGTCGCCGTCGGGGTCGGCCTCGTGGTGGACGAACTCGTGGATCTCGTCGTCCTCCTCGGCCAGCTCCTCGGCGATCGGGTGATCGGGGGCGATCGCGAAGAAGGTCGCGCCGTATATCGTGTCGATCCGGGTCGTGAACGCCGTTACGTCCCCGTACCCGTCGATCGAGAAGTCGACCTCGCTGCCGTGCTGTCGGCCGATCCAGTTGCGCTGCATCTGCCGGACCGAGTTCGGCCACCCCTCTAGGTCGTCGATGGCGTCCAGCAGCTCGTCGGCGTACTCAGTTATCTTCAGGAACCACTGGTCGAGCTCGCGGGTCTCGACGGGGGTGTCGCAGCGCCAGCATAGCTCCGCGTCGCCCTCGACCTGCTCGTCGGCGAGGACGGTCTCGCAGGAGGGACACCAGTTCACCTCCGCGTCGCGGCGCTCGACGAGGCCGGCCTCGTGGAAGCGGCGGAACAGCCACTGGTTCCACCGGTAGTAGTCGGGGGTACACGTGGTGACCTCGCGGTCCCAGTCGTAGCCGAACCCCATCGACTTCATCTGCCCCTTCATCGTGTCGATGCAGTCGAACGTCCAGTCGCGGGGGTTGGTGTCACGCTCCTTGGCGGCGTTCTCGGCGGGCAGTCCGAACGCGTCCCACCCCATCGGGTGGAGCACGTCGTCGCCGCGCATCCGCCGGTACCGGGCGTACGCGTCCGTGATCGTGTAGTTGCGGACGTGACCCATGTGGAGCTTCCCGGACGGGTACGGGTACATCCCGAGGACGTACGTCGGGTCCGAGGCCTCGTCCGGGACGTGGTACACGTCGGCGTCGTCCCACGCCTCCTGCCACCGTTCTTCGACCGCCGCGTGGTCGTATCTCTCCTGAGACATCTGCTTATATACTCGTGGTCGGTTCTGCGTCGTATAGCTTTCCATCCAGTGGTGCGCCGTGACACGGGGCGACGCGGCCGTTGCGCGCGCCCGCGAGAGCGCCGGCGCGCTGGCGGCCTACAGCTTCTCGGCGTTCCTCGCCTGCTCGACCCGCTTTCCGGTCGCGTTCGCGAGCCCGGGCGGGAGCCCCTCCCGCGCGGCCGCGAGCCGCTCCTCGATCCGGGCGATCCGGTCGAGCACGTTCGCCAGTTGACGCTCCGTCCCTTCGGCGTCGCCCTCGCGGGCGCGCTCCTCGGCCCGCTCCGCGGCGTCGACCGCGGCCGCGAGGGCGCGTTCGAGCCCGTTGACCGCGTTCGACGGGCCCCCCGAACCGCCGCCGCTCCCGCCGCTGTCGTTTCCGCCGCCGCTCCCGCCGCCCGCGCCGCCGTCTCCGTCCCCGCTGTCGCTCTCGGCCGCCGCGGCCGCGACCGCCGCGCGCGTCTCCTCGGCCACGTCGGCGACGTAGCCCACGAGCGGGGCCGCCCCGGTCTCCGGGCGCTCGATCCGGATCGCGTCGTCGCCGACGTGGCCGAGGA
>NZ_NEWI01000081.1:0-14294 GCF_002135005.1 Halorubrum sp. SD612
GGGATCGTCTCAATGAATGGTTCAAGCACCGCCTCATACCAGATCTTTCGACGCTGAAACGGCAGATTCAACGAGGACTGCCGACGATCACGGAACCGATCATCTGGAACTATCTCTGCCCTTGAGGACGGTAGAAATTAACGCACGACCGTATCAGTCGTTTCAAGCACCGCCTTATCAAGACACTTGAGATATAATAGGCGGGTATACGTATCAATGCCCACCGCTCGCCGCACCCTGACCCTCGCCATCCTCCTCGTAGCCGCAGGGTCGCTCGCGTTCGCCACGGGAGCGGCAGTGATCGACGGCGACGCGGACACCGTCGCCGACGGCGACCTCGCGATCCAGCCGGCCGACGGCCCGAACGGGCGGTACGCCTACCTGAACGACGACGAGATCGCGATCGACGTCTCGGCGTCAAATCCGAACATCGAGGACCCCTCCTTCAAAGGCGTGAACGTCGGATCGACCGGCAGGATCGACGACGTGTTCAAGATCACGTACACGGCTGACGAGTACGCACACGTCTGGATTGAGTACGCCAGCGAGAACGTCACCTTCGTCGCCGGTGGGGACTCGATCGAAGGCGAGGCGAACAACGTCACGCTCGCGCCGAACGAGACCGTCACGGTCGGGCTCGAACTCGACACGCGCGGCGCGACCGTCGGGACGCGGCTGGGCGCCGACGAGTTCTCGATCGAAGCGAACGAGACGGCGCTCGGTGAGTCGGACGAGTCGAGCGCGTCGACCTTCGGTTTCGGCTCGACCGGCGACGGCGGTCCGACAAAGACGGTCGCCTCGCCGAGCGCGGACCGCCGCGAGTTCGTCGCGAGCGGCGTCGAGTCCGGTACGGAGGTCCGGTTCCGGGTCGACGGGATGCCCATCGACCGCGACAACGTCACGCTGGAGGGGATCGACCTGGCGGGCGTCCGGAACGAGCGCGTCGAGCTGAACGCAGCGGGGAGCCCGGTCCCCTTCGCGAACGGGAGCGCGCTGACCGCGCCCACGCGTCCCCGTCCGGTCGGGTACCTCTCGCTCGCGCACGAGTTCGCGCCCGACGCGGTCGACGCGATGACGATCCGGCTCAGCGCGGACCGGGACTACCTCAACGCGACCGGGACCGACCCCGCGGACGTGACGCTCTACCGGCAGACGGACGCGGGCGACTGGGAGGCGGTGTCGGTCGAGGTCGTCGACGAGGCGGTCGTCGATATCCTGGGGCTCCCCGAGGACCGCGTCCACTTCCGCGCGACGACGACCGAGTTCTCGACGTTCGCGGTCGCGACGCGCGAGCCCCGGTTCGACGTGACCGCGGCGACGGTCGCGCCCGAGGCGATCGACCCCGGCGAGAACGTCACCGTCCGGGCGACCGTCCGAAACGGGGGCGGCGCGGCGGGCGAGCGCGCGGTGACGCTGACCGCCGACGGTAACTCGGTCGCGAGCGAGACGGTCGCGCTCGCGCCCAACGAGACGGCGACGCTCTCGTTCGACGAGACGGTCTCGGCCGCCGGCGCGTACGACCTCGCGGTCGGCGGGACCCCCGCCGGGACCCTGCTCGTCGGCGACCCCGGCGGCGACCCGGCGGGCGGTGAGGGGAGTAACTCCGAGGCGACTGGCGGCGACGGGGAGAGCGCCGAGACGGCGAGCGGCTCCGATGCGGCGAGTAGCGCCGCCGACACCGAGGCCGGGCCGACCGAGGAACCCGGGGGGATCGAGTTCGTCGAACTCGGCGGGCTGCTGGCCGCGCTCGCCCTCGCGGTGGCCGGACTCGCGCTGTTCCGCCGGATGCCGCGGTCGTGAGCCCCGGGTCGCATCCGGGGCGCGCGCCGACAGGTCTTAACCGCTGGTCGACGACCCACGGGCCGTGAGCACGTCTGCGACCGACGAGCGCGATCGCTCCGTCGACGGCGGCCCGTCGGATCGCTCCGTCGACGGTAGTCGGCCGGACCGCACGTTCAGTCAGGAGATGCTCGCCGGCGTCCGCGCGACCGACCTGCTCGTCCTGCTCGCGGTGCCCGCGGTCCTGCTCGCGGTCTTCGCGCTGCCGGAGGCGACCCGCCGCTCGCTCGCGTTCGCGTACGCGGACCCGACGGTGCCGTCGGCGTTCGCGGCGCACTACGTCCACCTCGGAACCGATCACCTCCTCGGGAACCTCGTCGGATACGGGCTCCTCGCCGGCGTCGGCTACGCGCTCGCCGTCCTTGGCGGGCGACGGCGGCTCTTCTTCACGTCGCTCGCGACGTACCTCGGCGCCTTCCCGTTCGCGCTGTCCGCGCTGAACCTCGCCGTCCCGCGGGACGCGATCGGCTTCGGCTTCTCCGGGATCAACATGGCGCTCGCCGGACTGCTCCCGATCCTGTGGTACTGCTACGCCCGCGAACACTTCGCGCCTGCGGCCTCGCTGCGCGCGCTGCCGGCGGTCTTCTTCGCGCTCGTCGGGTGGATCGCGCTCCTCGCGCTGCCGGTCTCGACGACGGGCATCGGGGTCGCCGGGCTGGCGATCGGCGTCGCGGGCGCGCTCCTCGCGGTGCTGTACGCGGCCAGCAGCGAGGTCCGGTTCCCGCCCGCGGTCCGGACGCACGCGGCCGCCGTCGCGTCGCGTCCCGGCTACGGGGAACTGCTGGTCGTCGGCGGGCTGGTGGCCGTCGGCTACCCCGTCGTCGGCTTCCCGTCCGACCCCTCGGGCGGCGGGAGCGTCGTGAACCTGTACGTCCACCTGCTCGGGTTCTGCCTCGGGTTCATCGGCCCGTTCGCGCTGCTCGCCGCCGGCGCCTTCGACGAGTAGGGGCGACGGCGGCCGCCCGATCCGGTTCGCCGGCACCCACGAAGTTATAAGGACACGCCGCCGTTCAGCGATCGACGACTACCTGACGGCCGCGCGACAGGTACCGCCTCGCGGCGGTCGCCGCCCCGAGTCCGTCTCCGAGCCGAGTTCGACACCATGTCACTCAAACGAACGCTGTCCGTCGCGCTCCAAGCGGCCGCGGTGCTGGTCGTCGTCTCGCTGGTCGTCGGACAGCTCCTCGGCCAACCGGTCCTCCTCAGCTACGTCGAGACCGGGAGCATGCAGCCGACGCTCGCTCCCGGCGACGGGTTCGTGGCGGTCCCGGCACAGCTCGCGGGCGGGATCGGGCCGGGCGACGTGGTGACGTTCGAGGCACAGGAGATCCAGGGCGGCGGGCTGACGACCCACCGGGTCGTCGAGGAGGCCGAGCGGGGCTATATCACTCGGGGAGACAACAACCCGTTCACCGATCAGGACGGCGGCGAGCCGGTCGTTCAGGACGCGGACGTGGTAGCGAAGGCGCTCCAGATCGGCGGCAGCGTCGTCGTGATCCCGCACCTCGGGACCGTCGCTATGGGGTTCCAGTCCGCGTTACAGTCCGTCCAGACGTGGCTCGCGGTGACGTTCGGCGTCCGTTCGTTCCAGGGAACGCAGGGGCTCGCGTACATCATCTTTGGGCTGTCGCTCGTCGCCTACGCGGTCGACTGGTATCTCAACGCCGGCTCGCGCGACCGCGACTCGCGCGACCGGTCGCGCGACGACGGCACCTCCGTGCTGGCGATCCTCGGCGCGCTGGCGCTGGTGCTGATGGCCACCGCGACGGCGGCGATGGTCCTCCCGGCCGGCACGCAGGAGTACGGCGTCGTGAGCGCCGAGTTCGAGTCCGAGAACCCAACCGTCATCGAGCGCGGCACGAGCCAAGAGATCGAGTACGTCGTCCCCAACGCGGGGCTCGTCCCCGTGTACGCGTACGTCACGCCGGCGAGCCCGGGCGTCGACGTCGAGCCGGAGCGGCTCTCGGTCGCCAGTCGCGGCGAGGCCTCGACGACGGTGACGCTGTCCGCGCCCGACGAGACGGGATACTATCGGCTGTTCGTCGTCGAACACCGCTACCTCGCCGTGCTGCCGCCCGGCATCGTCGACGAGCTGTACGGCGTCCACCCCTGGGCGCCGCTCGTCGTAATAAACGGGCTGCTCGGCGGCGGTATCGTCGGCGTCGGCCTCCTGCTCTTACGCGGCGAGCCCGCGCGGATCCGGTCTCGCGACTCCCGCGAGCGCCCCCCGCTCTACAAGCGACTCCTCCGCGAGCTCTACAGGTAACACATGTCTTCAGAACCAAACGAACGTCGACTCAGACTCCGCGCCGTGCTGAACGCACAGTCCGCCGCGATCCTCGCGGTCTGCCTCCTCCTCGCCGCGGCCGGCGCGGGGCTCGTGTACACGACGCACGTCGACCCCGGCACGGAGACGGAGCGCCGGACGGTCTCCTCGCTGACCGTCGAAAGCGAGTACCGCCACAGCGCGACCGTGACGGAGCCGAACACCGTCTTCGAGACCGGCGCGGTGCTGGACGGCCGCGACACGTACTTCACGCGGATCGCGCCCGAGCTCGACGTGAACGTGACGACGAGCTACGCGGCGTCGACCGCGGAGAACGTCACCGTCCAGCTCGACTCCGCGCTCGTCATCCGCAACGTCGGCGATGAGGGGACCGTCTACTGGCGCGAGACGGAACCGATCGCGTCGGAGACGGCCGCCAACGTCGCGCCCGGCGAGACGGTGGACGCCTCCTTCGAACTCAACAGCACCGCGATCGACGGGCGCGTGGCGTCGATCGAAGAGCAGCTCGGCGCCTCGCCGGGGGAGACGGAGACGTTCGTCACGACCGAGGTGGCCGTCGACGGGTCGATCGGCGGGGTTCCGACCGCGTCGACGCAGACGCTCGACATGACGGTCACGCACGGGGGCGACACCTACTCCGTCTCCGAGCCCGGCGTCCGGTCCGACACAACCGAGCGGACCGAGTCGGTGAGCGTCGAGCGGGAGTACGGCGTGCTCCGGTCGCTCGGGGGTCCCCTCCTCCTGCTCGCGGGGCTCGTCGGCGCCGGCGGCACCGCGTACGCGACGCGGGAGTTCGACCTCGCGCTCACGCCCGCGGAGCGCGCGTACCTCTCGTACCGCGACGACCGCTCCGAGTTCGCGGAGTGGATCACGACGTTCCGCCTCCCCGCGTCGGTCCACGAGCGTCCGACCGCCGAGGCGGGGTCGCTCCGCGACCTCGTCGACTTCGCGATCGACAACGACACCGGCGTCGTGGAGGACCCCGAGACCGGCGCGTTCCACGCCGTCGCCGGGGAGTTCGTCTATACCTATCGCCCGCCCGAGCCGACGGTCGAGGACGGTGACACTGCCGACGAGGACACGGTCGGCGGTGAGGGAGCGATCGGCGATGAGGAGACGGTCGACGACGCGGGAGCGGTCGGCGCCGCCGACTCGATGACGGCCATGACCGAGGGAGCGGACTCGACCGCGGCCGGCGCGGCGCCCGCCGAGGACGGCGACTCGCCGGGCGACGCGGCCGACTCGGAAGACCCGGCCGACGACTGAGCCTGACGTCCCCCGAACACCCCGGCTCGACCGCGATCCCCCCGCCTCGATCACCCGTCGTCGCGTTCCGCTCCCCGCTCTGCGCCGTCGCGCCACGAGTGGTCCGGTTCCCACCCGAGCAGGCGCTTCGCCTTCGAGCAGTCGAAAATCGACTCGTCGCCGTCGAGGTCGCACTCCGCGGGGAGTTCGCCGCGGACCGCCTCGATCGTCGCCGCGGTGTCGCGACCGAGGAAGTTCTCCGCGGCGACGATCAGCACCGCCTCGTGGCCGTCGACCGCTGTTTCGGGGTCGATCGCGGCCTCGACCGCCGCGACCACGTCGCGCACGTCGACGTACGACCAGCAGTTCCCGCTCGGGGCCGCGGTCGCGGGGTCGAACGTCTCGCGCGCCTCGCGGCGCCGCTCGTCGCCCGGGAACGTGACCCACGAGAGGCGCAGCGAGACGGCGGAGACGCCGTGTCGGCGGGCCGCCGCGGCGGCCACCTCCTCGCCGACGACCTTCGAGAGGCCGTACGGGTCCTCGGGCTGGGTCGGCGTCTCCTCGTCGATCGGGAGCCGGTCGGGCAGCCAGTCGTCCGCCGCGAAGACCGTGCCGTAGCAGCTCTCGCTCGACGCCCAGACGATCCGCGCGCCCGCGGCCCCGGCGGCGTCGAAGACGTTGTACGCGCTCTCGACGTTGTTCGCGAACACGCGCGACCCGGCGTGGTCCTCGGGGTGCGGGATCGCGGCGAGGTGGACGACCGCGTCGGGCGCGGCCGCGTCGACCACCTGTCGCGTCTCGCCGTAGTCGGTGAGGTCCGCCGCCACGTAGTCGACGCCGTCCCGGCGCTCCTCAGTCGGTGGCGCTTCGCGGTCGACGGCGACGACCTCGCGGCCCGCGTCGGCGAGCGCGTCGACCGTCCACGCGCCGACGCCGCCCGCGCCCCCGGTGACGAGTACGCTGTCCATGTCTCGGCGAGCGCGCTCGGGCGAAAAAAGTCGGCGGTTCGGGGTGTGCGGTGCTCCGTTCGCACGTCGGGTCTCCTACGCCGACGCCTCGTAGCCGGCGTCCTCGATGGCGGCCACGACCGCGTCCACGTCGGCGTCGCCCTCGACGGTCGCGGTGCCCGCCTCGTGGTCCGCGCTGGCCGACTCGACGCCGGGTAGCTCGCCGAGCGCGTCGGTCACGTTGTCCTCGCAGCCGGTACACGACATGCCGTCGACGTCTATCGTCGTCATGTCCGCCCGTTGGCGCCCCGGGCACAATTGCCTTTCCGTCGCCGCCGCGGACGACCGTTCTTCCGGAGCGCCGCCGCCCGGCCGCGCCGCCCGGACGACTTTTGCCCGCGCCGGTCGAACGTCCGGGCATGCGCACGCTCGACGAGACGGACCGGGAGATCATCCGGCTGCTGCTGGCCGACGCGAGGCGCCCGTACAGCGACATCGCCGAGCGCGTGGACCTCTCGGCGCCCGCGGTGTCGGACCGCGTCGACAGGCTCCGCGAGGTGGGCGTCATCGAAGGGTTCACGCTCCGCGTCGACGGCGACGCGCTCTCCGACGGGCTCAGGGTCCTCGCGACGCTCGCCGTCGCGCCCGCGGACGCCGAGCGCGTTCACGCGGCGGTCGCGGGCCACGAGCGCGTCGAACACGCGTTCCTCACCGCCGACGGCGAGGTGACGGTCGTCGCGCGCGTCGAGGAGGGGACCGCTCGTGACCTCGTCGACGACGCGGTCGGACTGGCGGCCGTGCGCGACCTGTCGGTGCGGCTGCTCGACGCCCACGAGTGGTCGCCCGCGGTCGGCGACGCGGACCTCGCGGTCGAGTGCGTCGAGTGCGGCAACACCGTCACCGCCGAGGGGGAGTCGGCCCGGATCGACGGGACGCTGTACCACTTCTGTTGCGGCTCCTGTCGCGAGAACTTCGAGGAGCGGTTCGACCGGATCGAGGAGGGGGCGTAGCCGGGGCCGTCCCAGTCTCGTCGCGGAGAGTAACGTACTTGAGTGCCCGTCGGTTAGCCGAATACGAAGTCCCGTGGTGTAGTGGCCAATCATAATGGCCTTTGGAGGGAATCCGTCCGCGTCTGCGGCTCACGCGCGGCTGTCGGGTGTTCCATCAAGAACGCCCGTCGGATGCCCGAAGTCAGCCATTGACGGCGGTTCGAATCCGCCCGGGACTATCCTGCGGCGAGCAACTCCGCGAGCCGCAGGTGTCCGAATTGATTCGAGCCCAGAGGACGAGCGAAGCGAGTCCTCGCGGTTCGAATCCGCCCGGGACTATCCTGCGGCGAGAGAAACCCCCGAGTCGCACGGATACGCGGCCGGAGCCGCCTACTCCTCGCCAAAGAACTCATCGAAGAGGTCGCGCACGCGCCCCTCGACCTCGTCGCGGATATCCCGGACACGATCGATATCCTGCCCGTGCGGGTCGTCGAGCGCCCAGTCGCGCCCCTCGACGCCGTCCGGGAGCGTCAGCGTCGAACAGCCCATCGTCGCGACCACGTCGCACGCGTCGAGCTCCGCGGTCGAGACCTCGCGGGGGACGCGGTCGGAGAGGTCGATGTCCACCTCCGCCATCGCCGCCACGACCTCGGGGTGGACCTCGTCCGCGGGGTGGGTCCCGCCGGTGACGACCTCCACGCGGTCGCCGAGGTCGCGCTCGCGGCGCTCGCGTTCGGCGAACACGGCCGACATCTGGCTACGACCGGCGTTCTGTACACAGACGAACCCGAACGTGGCGACGTCGTCTTCGCTCACACCTGCGCGT
The DNA here is from genome assembly GCF_002135005.1 of Halorubrum sp. SD612. NCBI lineage: Archaea > Methanobacteriati > Methanobacteriota > Halobacteria > Halobacteriales > Haloferacaceae > Halorubrum > Halorubrum sp. SD612. The sequence goes on from NZ_NEWI01000081.1 coordinate 8,134, forward strand.
CCCGTCACGCCCGATTAAGGGTTTCTAAGATGGATATAGAGTGGTATATACCCGACGCGGAAGACGCCGGGTCTCGCGGACGCCTTCCGGTCCGGAGCTACCTGTGTCATTTTTTACCATGCGGATCGTGGACGACCTATGGACATCCCAACCTACCGGGAGGCGGTCGCCGCGAACCGCCGCCGACACGGCTTCGAGGCGGTCGACGCGGACGTAGACGGACTCGACCACCTGTGGGAGACTCGCGAGACGGACGACACGCTCGGCGACGTGGCGGTGTTCGCGGCGCTCGTCGAGGCGGACGAGACGGACGCGGAGACGCTCGTCGACACCGCGTCGGCGTTCCGCGACGTGCTCGTCGACCGGATCGACGCCCGACCCGAACGCGCCGACGGCGGCGAGTCGGCCACCCCGATCGGCTACGTGACGTTCGCGACGCCGGACCCCGACGCGTCGCTCCTCGGGGCGATGTCCGGATTCACGGTCGCGAGGGGGCGGACGAACGTCTTCCCGCTCGTGTACGACACGGCGGCGGAGCGGCTCCACCGCCACGAGGTGCCGCGGCTGAAGGGGCGCGGGATCTACCGCCGACAGGCGGACGACGCCGAGCGGCTCTTCGAGGCGTAGCCCGGCCGGTGCGGCGCGGACATCCGTCAGCGACTGCCGCCGCTCGCGCTCCTCAGAACAGTCCCGGGCTGGCGAGCAGCCCCGCCGTGACGATGAGCCCGACGGAGACGGCGGACGCGCCGTAGAGGAACGGCTTGGCGTCGCGGGCGGGCTCGCGGAGCTTGTCGACGTCGAGCCCGTCGGCCAGCTTCGAGCCGGCGACCTCGACGAGGCCGGTGCCGACGAACCACAGGCCGAGCATCGTCAACACGAGGTGGCCGCGGGGCGTTCCCGTCAGCCCCTCGAAGGTGTACAGCGTCCCCGCCATGTGACCGCCGGTGAGGACGAACGCGAGGGCGCCGATCCGCGTGATCCAGCGCAGCCGACCGACGACCGAACCGAGCGCGGTCGTGCCGATGTCGCCCCGGAGCGCGGCGGGGAGAATCGCGAGGGTGACGAACAGCACGCTGCCGACCCAGAGGACGGCAAAGCCGACGTGGACCGACCACATCACGGGGTTGAGAACGTCCATACCGCCGGAACGGCCCGATCCCACTTATAAACACGCGAGACGGGACGACCGGATCCCGGCGACGGTTTTTAAATATCTCGCACGTGTAGCCGCGGGCAATGGCCCTACTTCAGAAGCTCAAAGAGAAGCTCGGCTTCGGGAGCGGTTCGAGCGAGCGGGAGTCCGGCGAGACAGAAGTGACCGTCGAGCGGGAGTCGGAACCGGCCGCTGACGCGACGGCTACGGAGCCGGCCGCCGGGAGCGAGTCGGCGGCCGCCGCGGACGAGGGCGACCCCGCGGCGACCGACGCCGACGACGGAGACGCCGAGGCCGACGCGGAAGCGGTCGCCGCCGAGACGGAGGCAGCCGCCTCGACCGGGTCGCTCGTCGACGGCGAGGCGTCCGAGCCCGATGAGGCCGCGACCGACGAGGCGGCCGAACAGGCGGAGGCCGCGGCCGGCGAGGAGGACGCAGTCGCGGTCGACGGCGACGACCGCGGGCCGAGCGTCGAGGAGATCAAGGGCATCGGCCCGGCGTACGCCGAGCGCCTCGCCGGGATCGGGATCGAGACGATAGACGATCTCGCCGCGGCGGACGCGGCCGCCGTGGCCGAGGGGACGAGCGTCGGCGAGAAGCGCGCCGCGACGTGGATCGACCGCGCGAGCGAGTTCTGACGGCCGGGACGGGTCCGGTCGACCGCAACTGTTTCACCGCCACCGCCGAAGAGAGTCGCATGAACCGAACGGTACGCACCGACCGGGGCCGGTTCCGCGCGGTCGCGGCCGCGGCGCCGGACGGCGCCCGGGTCCCGGTCGAACTCCGGGTCGACGTCGACGACCCCTTCGCGGCCTACCGCCGGGCGCGGCGCGGCCCCGGCGGCGTCTTCTACGAGACGACCGGCGGCCAGTCCGGATGGGGCTACTTCGGCGTCGACCCGGTCGAGCGGCTGACCGTCTCCGACGAGGCGGTCGTCGCGACCGCGAGCGGCGAGGGGAAGGGGTCGGGCGGCGACGCGCGGACGGCCTCCACCGGCGACTACCGGCGCCCGTCGCCCTCGCTGACGGCGCTAGAGGGACTCCTCGACGGCAAGATGCTGGCCCGCGGCGACTGCGACGTGCCGTACCCGTGCGGCGCGTTCGGCTGGCTCTCCGACGACGCCGCCCGCGACCTGGAGGACTTCCCGCCGCCGGCGTCCGACGGTCCCGGAGCGGTCGACGACCGCGGCCTCCCGCGGCTCCAGGCCGCGCTCTTCGACCGGATCGCGGCGTGGGAGTGCCCTGTCGACGCCGACGGCGGTTCCGAGTCCGTCACGCTCCGAGTCACCGCCTGTCCGCGCGTCCCGGCAGGACTCGACGACCCCGACGCCGACCGCGACGCGCTCGACACGGTATTCGACGGGGGCGTCGAGCGGGCGGCGGCGCTGATAGACCGTATTGAGGGTGGAGACCCGAGTTCGGGGCCAGTGCCCGACCCGGCCGCGGCCGGCGCGACCTTCGAGAGCGACGTGGGCCGCGAGGGGTACGCCGACGCGGTCCGCCGGGTCAAAGCGTACGTCCGCGAGGGCGACACGTTCCAGGCGAACGTCTCCCAGCGGCTGACCGCGCCCGCCGCGGTCCACCCGCTCGACGCGTACAACGCCGTGCGGACGGTGAACCCGGCCCCGTACTCCGGGCTGGTCGAGTTCGGCGAGCGCCCGAGCGGAGTCGACCTCGTGAGCGCGAGCCCGGAGCTCCTCTTGGAGCGCGAGCCGACCGACGACCCCGACCGCGGCGCCCGCCTCGTCACCGAACCGATCGCGGGGACGCGCCCCCGCGGGGAGACGGAGGCGGCGGACGCCAGGCTGGAGACCGAACTGACCGGCGACGAGAAGGAGCGCGCCGAACACGCGATGCTGGTCGACCTGGAACGCAACGACCTTGGCAAGGTGTCGCGGTTCGGTACCGTCGAGGTGAGCGAGTACCGCCGCGTCGACCGCTACAGCGAGGTAATGCACCTCGTGAGCCTGATCGAGGGCGAGGCGCGGCCGGACGTGGGGCTCGCGGACGCGGTCGCGGCCTGCTTCCCCGGCGGGACCATCACGGGCGCGCCGAAGCCGCGGACCATGGAGATCGTCGACGAGCTGGAGCCGACGCGCCGAGGGCCCTACACCGGGTCGATGTTCGCGGCCGGGTTCGACGGGCGCGCGACGCTGAACATCGTCATCCGGACGCTCGTGCGCCGCGCCGCCGAGTACCACCTCCGGGTCGGGGCCGGGATCGTCCATGACTCCGACCCGGACGCCGAGTACGAGGAGACGCTCGCGAAGGCTCGGGCGCTGGTGAGCGCGGTCGACGAGGCGCTCGTCGCCGGCGAGATGGCGGTCGACGAGGCCGTCGGGGAGGCCGACGAAGCGGCCGAGGAGGCGGTCGAGCGATGACGGGCGTCGGTGCCGGCGGCGAGGCGGAGGGCGCGGCGGCGGGCGGCTGGCGACCCGGCGCGGGCGAATCGGACGCGCGGGTCCTCGTCGTCGACAACTACGACTCGTTCGCGTACAACCTCGTCCAGTACGTCGGCGAGGTCGCCGGCGCGGTGACGGTGCGGCGCAACGACGCGGTCGACCTCGCGGGTATCCGCGCGCTCGACCCGGACGGCGTCGTCGTCTCGCCCGGCCCGGGCACGCCGGCCGACGCCGGGATATCGACCGCCGTCTTCGACCTCGACCGGCCGGTGTTCGGCGTCTGCCTCGGTCACCAGGCGCTGTGCGCCAGCCGCGGGAGCCGGGTCGGCCACGCGCCGGAGGTCGTCCACGGGAAGCCCTCGACGATCAGCCACGACGGCGAGGGCGTCTTCGCCGGCCTCCCCGACCGGCTCCGCGTCGGCCGGTACCACTCGCTGTGCGTCGAGCGCGGGGACCTCCCGGACGAGTTGGTCGAGACCGCGCACACCGAGGACGAGCGCGAGGTCGTGATGGGCGTGCGCCACCGCGAGAGGCCCCACGTCGGCGTCCAGTTCCACCCGGAGAGCATCCTCACGCCGCGCGGGAAGCGCATGGTCCGGAACTTCGTGGAGGTGTGCGAGGACCATGAGTGACGACGGCGAAGGGTCCGAGGCGACCGGCGACGACGATCCCCTGTACCACGTCGACGGCGAGCTCGTCCCCGCTGCGGAGGCGACCGTCTCGGTGGAGGACCGCGGGTTCGCCTACGGCGACGCCGCCTTCGAGACGATGCGCGCGTACGGCGGCGACGTCTTCCGGTGGGAGGCGCACGCCGACCGGCTCCGCGACACCTGCGAGACGCTCGGGCTCGACCACGGGATCGCCGACGCGGAGCTGAAACGACGGGTCGACGAGACGCTCGCCGCGAACGACCTCGCCGACGCGTACGTGAAGCTCTCGATCACGCGGGGCGTCCAGCCGGGGACGCTCGATCCCGACCCCGAGGTCGACCCGACCGTCGTCGTCGTCGCGAAGCCGCTCCCGCGGGGCGGCGTCGGAGGCGACCCGGTCCACGACGGCCCCGCCGCGCTCCAGACGACGAAGACGCGCAAGCCCGCCGACCGCGCGCTCCCGGCCGCGGCGAAGACCCACAACTACCTCAACGGGATCTTAGCCCGGCTCGAACTGCGGGTGACCGGCGCCGACGAGGCGCTGATGCTCGACCCGGACGGCCACGTCGCCGAGGGCGCGACCTCGAACCTCTTCTTCGTCGACGGGACCGCCCTCAAGACGCCCTCGCTCGACGGCCCGATCCTCCCCGGCGTCACCAGAGCGACCGTGATCGATATCGCGGAGTCAGAGGGGATCCCGGTCGAGGAGGGGACCTACGCGCCGGACGCCGTGCGCGAGGCCGACGAGGCCTTCCTCACGAACTCGACGTGGGAGGTCCGGCCGGTGGCGACCGTCGACGGCATCGCGGTCGACGGCGACGGCGAGGGGGTCGCCGGCCCGCTCACGACCCTCCTCTCGCGGCTGTTCGACCGGCGGATCGAGGAGCGCCACTACGACGGCGAGCGGCCGTAGTCGAGGCGGCGGGCCGCCGAACCTGCGTGTCGTTCCCGACCACACCGTTATCCGGCCGGGAGGCGTAGGTGACGGATGGCAGACGATAAGAGCGGACGAGAGAAACAGGCCGCAGACGACGACAAACGACAGCGCGAGCGCGACATGGAGGCGGCACAGCGCCGCGGCGACGAGGCCGAACCGCCGATCGACGACGCGGCGACCGAGGCCCTCGAAGACGCGCTCGAACCGCTGACGTTCCCGGCGACGGGCCGTGAGATCGTCGACGCGGCCGGCGATCAGGAGCTCGAGTCGACGGCCCGCGTCTACACCGTCGCCGACCTGATCCCCGACGCCGACGCGGAGGCGTTCGACGCGCCCGCGACGGTCCGGGAGCGGGTCCGCCGGCCGGCGGTCGCGACCGCGATGAAGCGGGTCGTCGAGGCGGCGGCGGACCTGCCGAACGCGGAGTTCGGTCGATCGCAGCGCGAGGCGTTCGAGCGGACGTTCCGGGCGGTGAGCGATATCGACGAGATCGACGACGACGAGGGCGTCCGCGCCGTCGCCGATTGGGCCGTCGGTCGGATCGCGGAGGGGGAGACGGTGCCCGGCTCGCGGGACCTCCGCCGACGGGCCGCGAAGCACTGTCGGACGCACGGCTACGAGGTGCGCGACGACGAGTGGCTCGGGGTCTGAGCCGGCCTCCCGGACGGCGTCCGGTCGGGCGACGCCGAAGCGAGAATCCCGCGGCCGACGCGGGAACGCACAACGTTCAAGCCGGTCGCCGGCCTCGCTCGGACATGGACGAGCACCGCCGGATCGCCGGCGTCGAGGAGGTCCCGGAGGAGAGCACGCTGCTCGCGACGCTTCGCCCGGTCGATCCCGAGACGGTCGACGAGGGCGAGGGCGACCGCGGCGAGGGCGAGGACGGCGGCCCCGAGGTCGAGGCGGTCCTCACCCGGGCCGCCGGCGAGGTGCGCGCGTTCCGGAACTACTGTCAGCACTGGACGGACGTCCGCCTCGACAAGGACGACGGCGCGTTCGTGCGCAACGGCGAGGTGTTCT